>CANRII010000014.1 GCA_947630685.1 uncultured Ruminiclostridium sp.
GGTGAATGTCAGCTTTTGCTCCTCCGCGCAGAGCAGCTTTAACGCTATCTCGTCCAGCAGCTTGCCGCCGTTGTCGCAGTCAGCGGGCGCGCATTGAGTGAGCGGGCGGTAGATAAGCTCCGCCAGCGCCGTTTTATCCGTCATGCCCTCGCAGGTCATGACCGCTGTTTTAATGCCGTTTATCTCGGCGTATTTTATTATAAGGTCAGAGCTGTTGCCCATAAGCGCGCGGATATCCGTGCAGCTTTCGTTCAGCACGGCGGATATAGGCGTTTGAGGGTCGAACGGCAGGCTGACCGGTTTTTGCGAAAAACGTTTTTTAGCCATAATTACGCTCCGTTTTGAAATTTACTTTCCTTAGTATCTCCTTATATGTATTTTTTTATCCCGAAAAGAAATAATATCTTCATCGGAATAAAACGGGAGGATATAGTGATATGCTTATCATAATAGTACGCTCGGTGGTCTTGTATCTGCTGATAGTGGTAGCGCTGAGGCTGATGGGGAAAAAGCAGCTCGCCCAGCTTCAGCCGAGCGAATTGGTCACTACCATACTTGTATCTAATATAGCGACGCTGTCACTCGAGGATTCCTCGGTGCCCATGATATACGGGATAGTGCCTATATTTATGATAGTGTGCCTTGACGTGTTCACCTCGTATATTTTGCTGAAAAGTCCCGGCGTGCGGCGGATATTTACCGGAACTCCCCAGATAATCATTTCTGACGGGGTGATAGACCAGCGCGTGATGAAAAATCTGCGCTACAGCATAGACGAGCTGAACGAGTCGATGCGCGAGGCGATGATATTCGATATCACCGAGGTACAGTACGCGATAGTCGAGACCACCGGCAAGATAAATTTCTATCAGAAGAGCAAATACCGCACCGTGCAAAACGGCGACATGAATATAACTCTGCCAAACAGCGACCCGCCGTATCTTCTGATAAAGGACGGTCAGATAAACCGGCCGGTGCTTTCCCGCTGGGATGGCGGAGAGGAAAGACTTTTAAGGATACTTTCCTTAAAGGGGCTCAAGCAAAGCGACGTGTTTATGCTGACCTTCGATAAAAACAACGGTATTCATATAGTGATGAAAGAAAAGGCAGGCGGAAAGGTGTACGACCTTCCGTCCGACGCGTGAAAAGGGGGATACTGAGTGAAAAGATTAGTCGGCTGTATATTGGTGGTCGCGGCGCTGGTGAGCTTGTCGGTGTATGCAAAGCTGTTTTCGCAGGGGAAAATGGCCGAGATACAGCAGCTTGTGCAAAGCGCCGAGGACTGCTATACCGGAAAAGAATATGACGAGGCGGCAAAGTGTGCGCGACAAGCTAAGGAAATGTGGAGCGCGCTTGCGGAGGATACGCTGTTTGTGGACTGTCCGGAGATAGACGTTGAGATAACCATAACCTTAGCGCGTATAGAAGAATATGTGCAATATAAGGACGACGAGGTGTATCCCGAATGCGCCGCAGCGATGAATCTGCTGGATAATTATTCCGACAGACAGTCGCTGACGTGGGTAAATATATTCTGATATGAATTATCGGGAAAGTCGGCTTGACACGCAGGCAGGACCGATTTTTCTTTATGTATAAAAAACGCACAAAAAAATAACAATATATAGTGTAAATTGCCGAAAAAACAATTCTTGCTAAAAAACCCTTTAATTTTTTACAAGAGTGTGTTATAATTATACAGTATGGATTTTTGTGAAATGTTTACATTTTGTAAATTCGCCTGCATATATTCTGCTCTTTCGGCTTGCTTAAAGCACGGGGCGTAATGATATACAATGATTGGGAAGTGTTATTTTGGATAAATTTATTATAAAAGGTGGGATCCCGCTTAAGGGCGAGGTCCAGATAAGCGGCGCGAAAAACGCTGCGGTCGCGATAATACCCGCGACGGTTTTATCAAAGGGCGTATGTATTATAGACAACGTTCCTTCGATAAGCGACGTAGAGGTCGCTTTGCAGATACTTTCTTACATGGGTGCTGAAATAAAAAGACTGAGCAGGTCCAGACTTCAGATAGATACTTCTAAAATAACGGACGGCACGGTGCCGTACGATCTGGCGCGTTCCACCAGAGGCAGCAGCTACTTCCTCGGCGCGCTGCTCGGACGCTTTCACAGCGCGAGAGTGCCCATGCCGGGCGGCTGCGACCTCGGCAGCAGACCGATAGACCAGCATATAAAATGCTTTGAAACTTTGGGCGCAAAGGTGGACATACAGCACGGCATAGTCGATCTCACGGCAGACAGGCTGATAGGTACGCAGATATATTTTGATAAAGTGACCGTCGGCGGCACGATAAACGCATTGCTCGCGTGCGCCTGCGCCGAGGGACTTACGATAATAGAAAACGCGGCGAAAGAGCCTCATATAGTCGACGTGGCAAATTTCTTAAACTCCATGGGCGCGGATATAATGGGCGCAGGTACGGACGTTATCAAGATAAAGGGCGTAAAAGAGCTGCACGGCACCGAGTATTCGGTGATACCCGACCAGATAGAGGCGGGCACTTTCATGGTGGCGGCGGCGGCGACCGGCGGGGATATCGTTCTTAAAAACGTGATACCCAAGCACCTTGAGCCGATCACCGCAAAGCTTCGCAAAATAGGCGTATACGTCGAGGTGGCGGACGACAGCGATAATATAAGGGTAGTAGGCCGCTCCAAGTATCAGAGCACCGATATAAAGACTTCTCCCCATCCGGGATTTCCGACCGATATGCAGCCGCAGATGACCACGCTGCTTACGATAGCGGAGGGTACGAGCATGGTGACCGAGAGCATATTCGACGTGAGATTCAAGTACGTCGACGAGCTTCGCAGAATGGGCGCGGACATCACCGTTGACAGCAGAGTAGCGGTAGTGAGGGGAGTAGACCATCTCACCGGAGCGCCGGTAAAGCCGTCCGATCTGAGGGCGGGCGCGGCGCTTATAATCGCGGGACTTGCCGCGCAGGGTATTACCGAGATAGAGGATATCAAACATATCGAACGCGGATACGAGGATATGGAGATAAAGCTGAGAAATCTCGGCGCGGATATAGTAAAGCGGTATTATCCCGACGACGACAAGCTGAGAAAGGCGCTGTAATGTCAAAAATAGCGGCGCTTTGCAGTTCAAGCAAGGGAAACAGCGTATTTGTGGGCGATAACAGCGCCGGCATACTTATCGACGTCGGATGCAGCTATAAAATGCTGAAAAATTCTCTTGAATTGTGCGGGATACCGTTTGAGGCGATACGTGCGGTGCTGATAACGCACGAGCATATCGACCATGTAAAAGGACTTTATCAGCTTACGAAGAATACCGAGCTTCCGGTATACGCGACCGCCGGAACAGCCGAAAAGCTGATCACAGACGGACGCATTTACAATGAAAATTCTCTGCATGACTGCTCCGAGCTGTCGGATATTCCGATAGACGTCGGGGTGAAATACTTTCATACACCGCATGATAGTGCGGAAAGCGCGGGTTACACGCTGGAATTTCCCGATCAAAGGATAGCCTGCTGCACCGACCTCGGAGTAGTGACCGACGAGGTGAGGGAAAATGTAAAGGGCTGCCGCGCGGTATATATCGAGGCGAATTACGACCCGCTGATGTTAAGGGATAATCCGAGATATCCCTATCCGACGAAACAAAGGATAGCGTCAGACAGGGGGCATTTGTCAAACGGGGACTGCGGCAGGTTCTGCGGAGAGCTGACCGCCTGCGGCACAACGAGAATAATGCTCGGACACCTCAGTCAGGAAAACAATACGCCGCAGACCGCGTACAATGCGGTTTGTGAAGCACTCGCGCAAAGAGGCATGAAGTGCGGCGTTGATTATACGCTGGATGTTGCACCGGTCGTCACGGACGGCAGATACATAATTTTGTAGGACCGTTTTATATTTACGCTATACCGATGCCGCATTATGCGGTCGTTTTTTTAACCGGTAAATTTTACCGCATCAAACGAAAGGATATTTCATAATGGTTTATTACTTACTTATGGTGCTTGTTCTGGTACTGGCTTATCCGTTGCTTGAACATAAGCCCTCCATCGCAAAAAAATTCTGCTATGTGCTGGTCGTATTCGTATCTATGATGTATATTTCTATACTCAGATACGGGCTCGGCAACGACTATTTTTCGTATATATACCATTTCAATGTAATAAGCGAGCTGCCCTGGAACAAGATATTCACTATTGATTTTGAGCCGGGCTTTGTGATACTCAACAAGCTGATCTCGCTGTTTACGCAGGATACGAATATACTGTATACTATCTACGCGATAATAATACTGCTGCCGATGGCGTATGTTATTTTCAGATACAGCGACAATATCTGGATGTCGACGGTGATGTTCATATCGCTGACCTTCTTCTACTGCACGCTCAGCTTTATAAGGCAGTCTATCGCGCTTTCGATAATTTTCCTTGCTTACAAATTTTTCGTACAGCGCAAGCATTTCTTTGTGCTGCTGTTCATATTCTTTGCGTGTCTGTTCCATTCGACGGTCGTGGTGCTGATACCGGTATACCTGCTTGCCGTATTGATAAAGCCGACATGGAAATCTCTTACGGTGTACGGCGTGCTGACGCTGCTGGTATATCTGTTCTCGACGGATATAATAAACCTTGCGGTAAAGATACTGCCGCAGTACGAGCGGTACACGCAGTTAAGCTTTATCACCTCCGGCTACAATCCCATATATATCATCACGCCGACGGTCATAATGTGCGTGGCGCTGTTTGCGCATTTTACCGGGTACGGAAAAGCCTATCCGGTAAAATCCGCGATGTTTACAAATTTTGCGGTATTCAACTTTATAATCTGGCTGATGAGCACCAAGCACTTTGTTATCGAGCGGTTTTCGATGTATCCGTACCTCTTCATGATAATGTTTATCCCGTCGGTAATAAATTACTACCGTCAGCGGCTGGCTGCGTATCGGTATGCTAACCGCAGCGGAAGCCTTGAAGGATTTATCCCCGACGAATCGGTAGCCGATCCCGAAAGGGTCAATATGGGCGAGGCTGAAGTGGTAAGAGCCGAGCGCAAAGAGGAAGAAGAAAAGATACTCGCCGAGATAATGTCCGAGGATAAGCCGGAAAACATCGCCGAACCGGAGGCCGCCGAGGAAGAGATATCGGAAAATGTAAAGAGCATAGCCGAACAGATATCCGAAAACGTCGGCAAGGCTGTTTCGCAGACCGAAGACGGTTATTACGATGAGGAAGAATACGACGAATATTCCGAAGAAGAGGAATATTCCGACGAGGAGGCTTACGAGGACGAGCAAGACGCGGCGACCGACGAAGAACAATGGAAGCCGCAGAACTACGTTTATCGCAAGAGCCAAAACAAGGTACTTAATTTTATCCGTCATCCCGTCACCATATATACGGTGCTGCTTACGGTGGTACTGGGAATAAATCTGTGGTACAATTATTTCGGGCTGAATGTAAATCAGTTCGTGCGCGGTTCTACCAGTAACAGCTTCCACGGGGTAATGCCGTACAAGAGCATATTCCCGCCGTATAACGAGCTTGAATTGTCGCTGGAAGATCCCGCCGATAAGGATAAGCTGCTGCATTCCGAAGAAGATATGATGGAATATCTTTACAGGCTTAAAGAAAACAAGAACTATATCGCGGTAGTTTCCACCAGAGGCGATTCGGTAAGCGGTCTTAACAGCGGTATACGCGGCGTTATAAAAGCGCTCGGCATGAACGCATATAATCAGATGCAGAGCACCGATAACTATGCCGCGATAATACAGTCCGGCAAGGTGACGTTTGAACAGGCGTCGCATGATACGATAGAGATAAATACCGGCATACTGGGATATGAGGCGTCTATACTCAGCTCCCGCGCCAACTCCAAAATAGTGATAAACGGCAAAGATTACTCCGTAAACGGCAGAGGTATAAACATTGTCGTGCTGGACATCAATACCCGCAAGGTAGTGGATAAGGTAAGCTTCAAGGGCTATTATGTAATGCTCACCGCGGTGAGACCGTAAGGTAACCGCCGTGAGAATGAGGAGAAAAAAATATCTCGACGAACGTCTGGAGCGCTGCGCGCCGGTAAATCTCGGCTGGCTCATTGACAGAGCGGCGGAGCAGCGCGGCGAAACGCAGCAGCGTACTCTTGACGTGCGCGGGATATTCGGCAACGACGCTCCGGTGCATTTGGAGATAGGCTGCGGAAAAGGCTCGTTCATCGTGCAGGCGGCCGAGCGGCAGCCGAACGTGAATTTTATCGCGGTGGAGCTGTCCCGCAACGTGATAGTTGCCGCTATGGAATTGGCTATGGAAAAGCAACTGCCTAATCTTCGCTTTCTTATGGGGAATGCGGAGTATCTGGAAAAGTTTTTCCCGCCCCGAACGGTCGAGCGGATATATCTTAATTTCAGCTGCCCGTTCCCGAAAAATTCTTACGCAAAGCACAGGCTTACCCATCCGCGTTTTCTTGAGATATATAAGCATATACTGCTGCCGGGCGGCGAGATATATCAGAAGACCGACAACATGCACTTTTTTGAATTTTCCATAGAGAGCTTTTCACAATGCGGCTTTACGCTGAAAAATATCAGTCTTGACCTGCACCGCAGCGGTTACGAGGGCAACATAGTCACCGAATACGAGAGTAAGTTTGCCGCTCAGGAGCTTCCTATTTACCGTCTTGAAGCGGTAAATCCCGACATAATTCGATAAATTTTCACGCCGGGGTCAGACGGCAAAAATTGTAGTTTGACAACGGCGCGTTTTTATGGTATATTATTATATAAGTAGGTTTTCCTATTAGATTTTTTACGGGTCACCCGGAAAGGATGGATCATCATGAGCAAGGCGTGGATCGCTTTAGGTGTATTAGCTGCGGTGTCGGCGGGCGTAATCATCGGAAAAAAGTATATTGACAAAAACCCCGGCGCGTTAGTCGCGGTAAAGGAAAATTACGGGGAAAAGCTGCACAGCGCGTCGGTCTACTGCGCGGGTGCGATAAAAACCGGCAGCGAAAAGGTGCGCGGCAGCGTGAACAGCATAGTTGCCGCAAGCAAGGAAAAAGGCGCTAAGGTAAAGGAAAAAGGCGCGCAGATAGTCAGCAAGGCAAAAACTGCCACCTCCGGTTTTAAGAACGAACTGGAAAATCTTAAGGATATGGTTTCCTCTGTGGGAAAGGGCGCAAACGTCGATATTTCGGAGGACGTTGACCCGCTGGTATTCGAGGAGGAAATGGGCGAGGCTGTCGAGGCCGCAGACGCCGTAGAACAGACTCAGGCGCTTTGAATCTTACTTAATATTTTTGCTCCCCAGATATTGAACTGTTCCCCTTTTGTTAGACATGGTGTAATAGATATACCGAAAGTCTAACGAAAGGGGATATTTTTATGTCAAACAAAAGCGACCAAGATCGCTCTTAGTCGCTTTGTATAATTTTTCTTATAAATTTTTGTCCGACTTTTTGTGTCGATCATATCGGGGATTATTATCGTTTTATCGAAGTGCCGGTGGTATTGTAACCGCTGGTGAATTGTTTTCCGTCGGCGCTTAAGCATCTGACGGTAACATAATAGGTCGTTCCTTTAGGCATATTGTTCCAGGTGTAGCTCGTGGAGGTCGTATCTGCGAGCTTTTTCCAGCTTCCGTTAGCGGTTTTGTAATATATCCTGTATTTTCCTGCGCCGGTGATCTTATTCCAGGATAATTTATATCCGGTGGACGTTTTGACGGCGGCAGGCTTTGCAGGGGTGTTTATTCTCTTTATCGTACTGCCGGAAGAATTGTAGCTGCTGTTATAACTTCCGCTGACTGCTTTTACCGTATAGGTGTAGCTTTTGTTCATTGTCGCGTTTATTGTGCAGGAGGTCGAGGCGGTGTTCCTAAGCTGCTTCCAGCCCGAAGCGGTTTTGTAATATACCTTATAGGTCGACGCGCCCGCTACCTTGTTCCAGGTTATTTTTACGCCGGAATTATTGACCTCAAGATTGGAAATGTTCGGCTGAGCAAGACGTTTCAGCGTTTTACCGGTGCTGTCATATCCGCTGGTAAAGCTCTTGGAATCGCTGCTTACGCATCTTACGGTAAAGGTGTAGGTCGTGCCGCTTTTAGCGCCTGTCCAGGTGTAGCTTGTCGAGGCGGTATCGGCGATCTTTTTCCAGCCGGACGCAGTCTTGTAAAATACTCGGTATTTCGCTGCGCCTTTGGAGGCGTTCCAGCTGAGCTTTACTCCCGACGAGGTGTTAGCGACCGACGTCAGCTTTGGAGTGGCTATATATTTTGCGGAAACTCCGGTGGAGTTATAGCTGCTGGTAAAGCTCTTGGAATCGCTGCTTAAGCATCTTACGGTAAATTTATAGGTGGTGCCGCTTTTTGCGCCTTTCCAAGTGTAGCTTGTCGAAGTCGTGTCCGCTATTTTAGTCCAGCTGCCGTTTCCGGTTTTGTAATATACACGGTATTTCGCGGCTCCGTTCACCTTGTTCCAGCTTACCTTGATACCGCCGTTTACGTTTTCTGCGGCGAGCTTACCGGGGGCCGCAATATAGGTAATGCTCTTTCCCGTTTTATCGTAAGAGCTGGTAAATTCTGTTCCGTCGGAAGAAACACACCGCACCGTAAAGCTGTACTTTGTGCCGCTCTTGGCGCCTTTCCAGGTGTAGCTGGTGTCGGTGGTATCTGCGATCTTTTTCCAACCGGAGCCGGTATTGTAGAATACCCGGTATTTTTCGGCGCCTGTAACTTTTCCCCAGCTTATCTTAACGCCTGTCGCGGTATTTTCTACCTTGTTCAGCTTCGGCGTGTCCAATATCGCTACAAATCCGATATCATTATTTTTGGCATAAGTCTGGGCGTAAGAGCCGGCCTTGCCATAGATCGTTGCATAGACCACGTGGCTTCCGTCGCCGACCCAATAAGAGCCCGACCACAGAATATCCTCTCCTATCTGAGTCACGCTGGCTGGTATCGTGATTTTTTTCCATTCCCCATTGTAGGCAAAAGCCATATTGCCGATACTCTTAACACCGGAGGCGATATCCACCTCTGTTAATTTTTTGAGGCTTGCAAAGGCTTCATCGGAAATAGAAGTGATACCGCTGTTTATGACAAGCTTAGTTATCCGGTCGCTAAGACCTTTCCACGGGCTGAGATCCAAATCAGAATAGGAATATCCTCCTGACGTGAAAGAAACGGGACGTCGATACTCTGATTTCGGCACAGAGATCGCTCCCGTGCCCGAAACTGTCAACGTGCCGTTTTTATACGACCAGGTGGCGTTTTCTCCCGCCACACGGTAAGATTTTTTGCTGAAAGCGCCGGTATTCGCGTCGATAGTGTAAAAATTCACCATGTTGCTGTTGGAGGCGTAATAGAACACTTTAGAATCCTTAACGATGGGCTGACAATCCGAAATGGGAGCCGCCGCCGTAAATTCTTTGGTCAATTTTTCTCCGCTGCCATTGACAAACAGATAATGAAGCACCGATCCCGAAAGGGAATCATCTGTGCTCGCGGTTTTGCTCTCGTTGTATTCCTCCCAGGAGATCATGAACCGATCGTCGTTGATCTTGGTTATTTTAGTTCCTAAAAAGCTCTTTCCTTCGTCGGTATTACCGGTATAATCGGTGAGCCATTTTACCTTGGTGGCCTCCTCGGTAAAATCGGCCATGGGAGTGATCGTCAGATAAATATTATGTGGCATATAGTAAGTAACATTATCGTAATTATCCTGATCAATGGAGGTACCTAAACACAGTACATTTTTATCGGAGAGAGCCATGCCGTTCACGCTGGCATAGCACGGAATAGCCCAGTCGGAATCATGGGAACCGCCGTAATTAAGAACGGGGATAGAGTCGGGAAAATACCAATCTCCAGCACTGTATCGGGAAAGTTTGGTGTAGCGGGAGCCTTCGCTCTGCTCTAACACATAGAGATCGGAGCCTTTATTCGTGATATATTGAGCAAAGGAGTGCCACAGATCGCAGTCAACGATCTGGCCGGTCATGGTGGCTTCGTCCACTTCTAACATCAAAAAGCCCTGATGTCCTCCATATATAGAATCTGCATAGCCCTCGTGGCCGGTAACGACATACAGCTTTCCGTTGTATTCTGTCATTTCCACACAACCATAGTCAAAGGGATAGCAAACCTCACCGCCGAACAGCAGCGTGTTGCCGGTGATCTTTGCCGCGCCTTTGCGGTTCCAGGAGGTATCGTAGCGAATTACCCGGATGACTTCGGCGTCATCGTCTTCCGCGGTGTTATTCTGCCCTTCTACAATATAATAGGAGTCCGAACCTGCATAAAATCCTCCCCACAGACTAAGCTCCATGTCCAGAGATTTTTTGCTTTGTATCTGAAAGGAATTATCATAATTTTCGATTCGGATCTTGCTGCCGTCGTAAAACACTCGCATAAAGCCGGTTTTTGTGGCGACAAGCTCAGAGGTGCTGATCAACCTGGCGGTTTGAAGATTATCATTCCCCGTAGGCAGTAAATTTCCGGCGGCATCCGCCCGCAGCGAATTTGCAGGCACAAACATCTCAAAAAGCAAGAACGATATCAAGGCAACGGATAAGCTGATAAATTTTTTCATTTCATGTTTTCCTCCCTACACATAAAGTGCCATATATTTACTAATATTATAACATTATATGGTAACAATGTCAAGTTTTAATATCGAAGCAGGATATTTCCGCCGTGCCGCTAATACTATATCACGCAAATATTATACGTGATTTCAAAACGAATTTTATCGCATTTGACAAACATATAATTTCGTGATAAAATAAAGTGAAAATAAATTACTGCCATCGGCAGGGAACGGAGGAATATATGTTCAAAAAGATGTTGGCGGTGCTTATAGGCGCTATCGCGGTCTGCGCGGCGTGTGCATTATGCGCCGGCGCGGAAACAAGCGGGGATTATAAGTATGATGTACTCAGCGATGGGACAGTTGAAATAACCGACTATACCGGAAGTGCGACCGATTTAACTATACCTGCAACTATTGACGGTAAAAAGGTGACAAGTATAGGAAATTATGCTTTTGAGGACTGTTCAAGTCTTACCTCAATAAAAATACCCGACGGTGTGACAAGTATAGGACATGGAGCTTTTGTTGGTTGTTCAAGCCTTACATCAATAACAATACCCGACAGTATGACAAGTATAGGAGAAAGTGCTTTTTCCTGGTGCGAAAGCCTTGTATCTGTAATAATACCCAACGGCATTACGAGTATAGAAGAAGATACTTTTTATGAATGTTCAAGCCTTACCTTGATTAATATACCCGCCAGTGTGACAAGTATAGAAGATGGGGCTTTTTCTGGATGTTCAAGCCTTACTTCAATAACCGTAGATGAAAATAATCTGAATTATTCTTCAAAAGATGGCGTATTGTTTAATAAAAACATGACCGAAATCATATTATATCCTGTGAGTAAAGAGGGAAAGTATATAATACCCGACAGTGTGACAAGTATAGGAGAAGGTGCTTTTTGGAATTGTTCAGGCCTTACTTCAATAACTATACCCGATAGTGTGACAAGTATAGGAGAGATTGCTTTTTGTTGGAGTGTAAATCTTACCTCAATAACCGTAGATGAAAATAATCCGAATTATTCTTCAAAAGACGGTGTATTATTTAATAAGGACCTGACCGAAATTATAGCATATCCTATTGGTAAAGAGGGAGAGTATATAATACCTGACAGCGTGACAAGCGTAGAGGAAAATGCTTTTTGGGATTGTGATAATCTTACCTCAATAGAAATACCTAATAGTGTAATAACTATAGGAGATAACGCTTTTGGGAATTGCGATAGTCTTACCTCAATAACTATACCCGACAGCGTTACGAGTATAGGGTATGAGGCTTTTCGAGAGTGTGAAAGCCTTGCCTCAATAACTATACCCGACAGCGTTACAAGTATAGGAGAGGATGCGTTTGGAATTTGCAGCGATGATCTTATAATTTACGGTTACAAAGGTTCAACTGCCGAGCAATACGCAAAAGACAACGGTATACAGTTTGCAAAGATCGGCTCCAATCCTCTGCTCACCGTCGGCGATATCTCGAAATTCTCGCTCGATTCCAGCGGGGTAAACTCTCTTAAGCTGTCATGGAGCAAGGCAAGCGGAGCGGACGGCTACGAGCTTGAAATACAGAAAAACGGCAAGTGGAGCAGAGCGGCAACGATAAACAGCGGAGCAACGGTTTCTTATACCATAACCGGACTTACGGCAGGAACGTATTATCCGCTGAGAGTGAGGGCGTTTGTAAAATCCGGCGAAAATACCGTTTACAGCGCATGGAAGACCGGCTCGGCGAACACCGCTCCGTCCAATATGACTGGGTTCAAATTAGCGTCGCGCGGGGTAAATTCGGTCAAATTATCATGGACTAAAAACACAAGCGCATCCGGTTACCAAGTAGGCGTTTACAAGGGCGGCAAGTGGGTGAATTACACCGTTAATGGCAACGGCACGACCTCTTATACAGTCAGCGGTCTTTCCGCAGGCACTAAGTACAATGTCCGCGTAAGAGCGTACAAAACCAACGGTTCAAGCACTATCTACGGAGCATGGAAAACAGGTTCGGTGAATACCGCTCCGTCTAATATGAGCGGGTTCAAATTAGCGTCGCGCGGGGTAAATTCCGTTAAATTATCATGGACTAAGAATACCAGCGCGTCAGGCTACCAAGTAGGCGTTTATAAAGGCGGTAAGTGGGTGAATTACACCGTTAAAGGCAACGGTACTACCTCTTATACCGTCAGCGGTCTTTCCGCAGGTACTAAGTACAGCGTCCGCGTAAGGGCATATAAAACCAGCGGTTCAAGTACTATTTACGGAGCTTGGAAAACCGGCTCGGTGAATACTTCACCGTCTAACATGACAGGGTTTAAGCTGAAAAGCAAGACCACAAGCTCAATGACTTTACAGTGGAGCAAAAATTCCAGCGCTACCGGCTATCAGCTGCAAATACAGAAAAACGGCAAGTGGGTTTCCTACACGATAAAGAGCGCTAAGACAACATCTTACACGATAAAGAGCCTTGTCAAAAACACGAAGTACAGCGTTCGTATAAGGGCGTATAAGACCAGCGGTTCAAGTACGATCTACGGAGCTTGGAAGAACGGTTCGGCATCCACTAAAAAGTAACGAATAAACAACGGCGCAGTCCTAAACGGGGCTGCGCTGTTTTTTTGTAAAAAAATCGTAATTAAATAACGATTTTGACCTTTCGGGGATTGACAAAGAGGGCGAATTATTATAAAATATATACTATATGAATGTATTTTTTAAGTTCAAACAAGGGGAATAAAATGAATTTTAAGAAAATAATTTGTCCGGCGCTTGCCGCTTTGTGTCTTGCGGGGTGTTCTTCTCCCGTGACAGAATCGTCGGTGAATGAAGAGAAAACCGTTATTACTATGATGTTCACTAATGAATTACCGAATCTTGAAAAGCTGGTGGAAAGCACATACACGGATATCGATCTTAAAATAGAGACCAACGCCGTCGCGACCATCGACGGCGAGTCGGAACGCCGACTGCGCAACGGTCACGGCAACGATCTCGTCACTTCTTCTTTAGCGAGCGGTGATATAATGAATTACCTTGTCGATCTCAGCGCCGACGAATACATATCGGCTTATGAGGCGAGCATTATGCGCAAGACCTCCAAGGACGGGCGAAATTACTTCATACCGCTGCCCGCGCAGTATTACGGCTATATTTATAACGAAACGCTGGTAAAGGAAAACGGGCTTACGGTACCCACAACGCAGGAAGAATTGCTGAAAATGCTGGAAGAAGCCAAGGCCGCCAACATAGGCACGGACGAAAACGGCTTTGTTTTTACCGTGAATGGCACGCCGGCGACTACCGCCGCTTTTGTGTTCGCGACCGAGATACCCGACTTTTTCGGGCTGTCCGAGGGCATAAAGTGGCTGGACGGTCTGAAAAACGGCGAATCGACCTTTTCCGGTACGCTGGAATCCAGCCTTGACCTGCCGCTTAAATTGATAGAAAAGGGTTATGTAGACCCCACGCCGTTTACCTCGGTTGCAAACTGTGCGCCGGTCCTTGAAAAGATGAGCGGCGGCAAAATGCTGGTGGCGTTTGACAACGTGACCATGCTGGACGATATACGCAAAAACAGCGATTACGAATTTGACATGCTGCCTATTTTGAGCGATAAGGGCAACCCCGCGTGGACGGTGTCCGCTCCTATGGCGTATCTAGGCATAAACAAGGCGCTTACCGAAGAGGGCGGCGAGGAAAAATTGGCAGCTTGCCGCAAGATATTGAGCCTTTTGTCAACTCCCGAGGGGCACGAGGCGTTTATGCTGGATAACGGCGCGGGATATGCTTATCTGATGGATTACAAGCCTACCTCCGACATTGTTCCCGACGGGATAAAGAAATGTATCGACGAGGGCTATAATTACAATATTTCTATCTCAAATGATTTCATGAGGTATTTCGGCAACCGCTGCAATGCGGTTTTGTGCGGGCAAAAGGAGATAGCGGACGCGTTTGCCGAGGTAGACGAGTATATGAAAAAGGGCGACGAGCAGGTGGTAACGCTGATAGGCACTATCGACCATGATATGATGGTGGAAAACTACAACGTCCGTTTGCAGGAGACCGAGATAGCAAACCTTATCGCGGATTCGGTGAGGGAAGCGGCCGGAACTGATTTTGCGGTGGTAAACGGCGGCTCTATAAGAGGAAGCTTATATAAAGGCGACGTGTACAGCTACGACCTTGACTATGTATGTCCGTACGACAACAAAGTAATAGTGCTTGAGGTAAACGCCGAGGTGATACGCAGTATGCTTGCTAACGGGCTTTCGGCTATGATACCGAAAAGTAACAATATACCCGGCGGAAGATTTTTGAACGTTTCGGGCCTGAAATATTCATTCGTACCCGCAAAGGGCGATACTCCGGCAAAGCTGGCAGACGTTACTTTAGCGGACGGCTCACCGCTTGACGAAAACGCGAAATACACGCTGGCGGTCACCGATTATATGGCGGGAAGAAGCGGTTACACCGACAACAACGGCGACGGCTTTGTCGTGCTGAACGTTTACAGCGACGATGTGCCTAAGCCCGAAAATGTAAAGCTGGTGCGCGAAACAGAATATACATTCCACAAGGCACTTGAGGAATATATCATAAAGCACAACAACGAGGAGATCGCGTCAAATATCGAAGGAAGGATAACAGCGGTGAATGAAGATGAGTAAAAGTCGCGGTAAAAAGGTCTCGCATCTGCGGTTTTATATCGTATTGATATTTGCTATCCTGCTGGTATGCTTTTTGGTGTACTGGCTTATAGCTGCCGCTGCCGATATAACCTCCGATTTTACCAAAAACATGAATACTATTTATCTGCGGGAGATGACCGACCTTACTCAGGCGAATTTCAAGTCGGGGCTTTCCATGAGGTACAGCGGTCTTAAATCGGTGGCGGAGAGCGTCACCGGCGAGGACACGGAAAGTATGGAATCGCTGGAAAGATTCGCTCATGACGCAGAGCAGAACAACGATTTTGAGTTTATGGCGTTTGTAGATGAAAACGGCTTTTATTACAGCGCAGACGGCAAGCGTCCCGCGGCGTCTAAGCTTAGCTTTCTGGCACAATTGCTTGACGGAGAGGACAAGCTTATTTCCTACAACGAAACATTCCTTGAAAATAACATGATAGTTTTGGGCACGCAGATAAAGCCGATAGAATTTGAGGATACAAAGCTTATTGCGATGATTGCAGGCTTTACGGCGGATTCCATCGGTCAGCACCTGTTTTTGCGCAGCGAGGACGGTCAGACCAACGCGAGCATCGTCACCAAAGACGGCAGCTTTATAGTTTACAACACGTTTTTCTCCGATCTTCCGAGGGGAAGTAACGTGCTCTCTAAATTCAGAGAATACGCGACTTTTGACGAGGGATTTTCGGTAGAGGATATCGAGAGCGATTTTGCAAGCGGGAAATCCGACATGGTGGTATTCAAGGCGGACGACGTTCACATGTGCATGTACTATGCGCCTATAGAGGGTACGGAGTGGTATATGCTTATGGAAGTGCCTTATAAGGTCGTAGACGAAATGACAGAGGACCTCAGCAGCAGCCTGAACCGCAACGCCATAGCTATGATGGCGACCGTTATGCTGCTGATACTGGTGATCTTCTGTATATATCTTATAAATCTTCGGGCGCACTCAAAACAACTGGAACTGGCGCGTGAAGCCGCCGAGCAGGCGAGCATTGCAAAGAGCGAATTTTTAAGCCGAATGAGCCACGAGATACGCACGCCGATGAACGGCATAATCGGCATGACGGAGATAGCGCGCCAGAACAAGGACGATCCGGAGAAGGTGGACGACAGTCTGAAAAAGGTGGCGCTGTCATCAAAGCACCTTATGCTGCTTATAAATGACGTGCTGGATATGTCTAAGATAGAAAGCGGCAAGATACAGCTTAAAAACGAGCTTTTCGATCTGGGGCTGTTCCTTGAAAATATCGAGAATATTTACAGCGTACAGGCAAAGGATAAAGGGATAAGCTTTGAGATAACGCTTTCGGGCAATGTAGATAAGTTTATCGGCGGCGATTCGCTGCGCTTGAATCAGATACTTACAAATCTTCTCTCGAACGCCTTTAAGTTTACCCCAAGCGGCGGAAGTATAACGCTTAACGTCAGCGAGATAAAGCACGAGAACGACACCGTGCTGCTGGGCTTTTCCGTCAAGGACACCGGCATGGGCATAAAGAAAGAGAATCTTGACAAGATATTTGAGGCGTTTGAGCAGGAGAACGCCGAGATCACGCATAAATACGGCGGCACGGGGCTTGGTCTTTCGATAGTCAAGAGATTTTCGGAGCTTATGGGCGGCGGCGTTATTGTAAGCAGCGAATACGGCAAAGGTTCTGAATTTGTTGTACAGCTTCCTTTCTTCGTTACCGAAAATTCAGATATGTTAGACATGAAAAAAGATAAGTCGGAAAGTGGCGATACCGGTTACGAAAAGACCTACGACTTTAGCGGAAAGCATGTGCTTCTTGCGGAGGATAACGAAACTAACCGCGAGATCGCCGTAGAACTGCTGGGTTTGGCGACCGGGGCGGCTATCGACGAGGCGGAGGACGGAGAGAAGGCTGTAGAGCTTTTCAAAAAGAGCGAGATAGGCTATTACGACCTTATTTTGATGGATATACAAATGCCGCGCATGAACGGATTTGAGGCGACTAAGCAGATACGCGCCATGGAGCGCCCCGACGCGGCGACGGTGCCGATTTTCGCTATGACCGCCAACGCGTTCGCGGAGGATGAGGAAAAGAGCAAGGAGGCGGGCATGAACGCGCACCTTTCTAAACCGCTGGAAACCTCCGCGGTGCTTGCCGCAATGAACGAGGTGTTTGATCGAGGGTGATATAAGGAAGAAGTGGGAACATTGACCGAGGCAAACCGCGTACAGATAAGAACGAGCGTGCTCTTAAACGGTGGCGCCTGTCAAGTGAGCATAAAAATAGCCCAAAAGAATCGTCGTGAGGCGGCTCAGATTCGATTCCCGCATGCCTATTTTTGATATTTTTGCGCTCTTGACACGGTGGCTTATTTGTGCTAAAATTGCATTATCAAATTTGATCAGAGGAAAAAATGGAAAAAGCAAAAAGGATACAAGAGCTTGATATATTAAAGGGATTCGGCATACTGTTCATGGTGTTCAATCACGTTGAGTGGGGAGATACGGTGCATGCGTATTTCCAGTCGTTTCATATGCCGCTGTTCTTTATCGTGTCGGGATATTTGTGGAAAAGCAGCGAAGAGCGCATTTCTTCCCGCTTTGGCAGGAAGTTTACAGGGCTTATGCTGCCGTATTTCTTCTTTGGCGGGATACTCGCCGCATTGTATACCGCTGACGTGCTGATAAACGATCCCGGCGGCGATATATGGAAAGGGATAGTGCGGTTTTTGGCGTTTCCGAGCGACGGGATACCCCAGGGCGGACCGCTGTGGTTTTTGCCGTGTATGCTGTTTACCGATCTTTTCTACACGGTGATAAACCGTCTTTGCCCGTCTAAAAAGGCGGTGGGTCTGGTATGCGTATTTACCGCGGCTTTAGGCTGCGCTTATGCGTCGATAAGCGGAATGCCGACCTTGCCGTGGTGCCTTGAGCCGACGCTTACCGCTCTGCTTTTCATGTTCATCGGGGATATGCTGAAAAATCACGACAAGTGGGAATACGACCCGATAAGAATATCGGCTGCGGCTGTCGTGCTGTTTTTTATAATACACATAGGGCTTGCGTTGTCGCAGGACGCGGTGGATCTTCGCACGGCGAGATATTATAACTGCGCGGCGTATTTTTTGGTAAGCGTATTAGGTACGCTGGTCTGGTGGAATATATCCCACCGTATGGAGGAATGCGGCGGCAAGGTGATGGAAACGCTTAAAAAGCCGCTCATACTGCTGTCCTCTAACGCGATAACATTTATCTGCCTTAATCGGGTGCTTATCACCTGCTTTGACGGGCTGCTCGGGCAGTTCTTCGACGGGGACGGCGTTGTTGAAAAGTGCGCGGTGAAATTTGCGGTATTCCTGCTTACTATGGGAGCTTGCGCGCTGGTACATTTTATATTATCGCATACGCCGTTTAAGATGTTAGTCGGAAAATAAGAAATCTCCGTGCTGTATGGTGCAGCACGGAGAATTTTTTTGCTTTGTTTCAAACGTCTGTTTCGGAGCGGAAAGCTTTATCCTTAAAGCCGAT
The DNA here is from genome assembly GCA_947630685.1 of uncultured Ruminiclostridium sp. Classification (GTDB taxonomy): domain Bacteria; phylum Bacillota; class Clostridia; order Oscillospirales; family Ruminococcaceae; genus Ruminiclostridium_E. The sequence goes on from CANRII010000014.1 coordinate 18,797, forward strand.
GCAATTCCCTCCGTACTTTTTAGCGGCGGCGAACGACCGTTCCGCTCTGGTGTACAGCGAGTCGAAGCTGTCGCCGGGAATACTGCGCGCCGCGCCTACCGATACCGTCACCGCGCCGAACCGGCCGTTTTCCTTAAACGGTATATTCATGGTGCGTATGCTGGAGCGTATCTCCTCCGCCGCCATAACGGCCTCGCGGTCGGCGTTTACCGGCATGCAGACCATCGCCATATCGCCCCCGATACGGCAGGTAAGCTCTGTTTTAGGCTTTGCGACTATTTTTATACATTTGCAGATATCGCGGAGCACCTCGTCGCTTTTCTCCGAGCCGTTGACGCGGTTATATTCCTTAAAGGAATCTATGCCTATCAGCAAAAGCGCCGCGCCGGTACGCGAGCTCAGCATAGCGTTGACCTGTTCAATGCCGTAGGTGCGGTTATAAAGCCCGGTGCGCGCGTCTATGACGGAGTTTAATTTCATTCTGATGTCATCGTCCTTCAGCTTGCGGGAATTTATCGTGCGCGAGCAGAACAATGTGTATATCGAGCAGGAGATGAACATTCCCAACAGCGAGAACAAAAACAGCGAAACTATATAATACAGCATTATGCCGTTTACAAGGCACATTATCGTATAGTATACGAATACAGCGCCGAGATATATGACCGAGCGAGAGGGCGGGAATATCGGCACGGCGGCGATAACGAATACGGCAGCGGCGGATAATACAAAGCCTGCCGCCTCGGTAATGCAGCCGCTGAGCTTTATCCCGTAGGAGATAAGCAGCAGCGCCCAGAAAACGTAAGGGTAGTAGCCGGGGTATTTCCCTTTGAAATAATATCCGAACGCTATCGAGCCTACGCCGGTAACTATCATAAGTATATCTCCGGCAAGCTCCGCCGAAAAGCCGGACGGCATATTCAGCTCAAAGCACATGAATATCACCGACAGCACTATCGCAAAGAGCGATACTATCGGTATCACACGCTGATTCTGACGGGAGATAACTCCGTAAAGCAGCGCCGCGCCGCTTTGTCCGTCCGCCTTGGACGCTTTGAATTTGTTTACCGCCGAGATCGGAAGTCTCGCTTTAAGCTCGGCGATGCCTTGCGTGAAAAGCTCAAGGGGTTTCATATCTGCTCTCCTATCAGGTGAAATTTATGCTTTTACCGTATCTGTGCAAACAGGCAGGCTGACAAGGCATTTTGTCGGGCAGCTCTGCACGCATATTCCGCAGGAGGTACAAAGCGAATGATCTATCACAGCGCGGTTGTCGGAAACCTTTATCGCGCCGTTGGGACATTTCTTTTCACACATTTTACAGCCTATGCAGCCGTTTTTGCAGGCGGTGCGGGTCACCTTGCCGACGTCTTTCGAGGAGCAGCGCACCGCTACCCGCGAATCCTCGCGCCTTAGGAAGATAAGGTGATTGGGGCAGGCCTTTACGCATTGTCCGCAGCCGCCGCATAATACGGGATTTACCACCGCTACGCCGTTTTCTATCCTTATCGCGTCATGGGTGCAGACCCTCATGCAGTCGCCGAGCCCCGCGCAGCCGAAACGGCAGTCGCCTTTACCGTTGTAAAAACGCTCTACAGCGGCGCAGGACGCCGAGCCGGTATAAATATATTTGTCGTCGGTAGCGTTGCAGCTGCCGTTGCAGCGGACGAACGCCACCTCCCGCACAAATTCTCCCGCGCTGACGCCCATTATTTCGCTTACCTTTTGCATGACCTCGGCGCCGCCGGGCTTGCAGAGGTTGGCGGGCGCTTTGCCCTCGGCTACCGCTTTAGCGTAGCCGTCGCAGCCGGAAAATCCGCAGCCGCCGCAGTTAGCGCCGGGGAGCGCCTCTCTTATCTTTTCGACGGTTTCGTCGGTCTTGACCGCAAGCAGCTTTGACGCGACAAGCAGAAGTATTCCCGCAAGCGCGCCCAGTCCGAGGAAAATAAGCACCGGAAAAACGTACTCGTTCATATTTAATTTGCGCCTTTGCATTAACTGTCAAGGCGCATCTCCTTTCATGGGATTTACGCGCCGAAGATGTTTTCGACCACGCCGCCGAATCCGATAAACGCCAGAGATACCACCGACGCCGCCATCAGCGTGATAGGCGCGCCTTGAAGCGCTTTGGGGATGTTGCATTCGGCAAGTCTGCCGCGCACTCCCGCGAAAATAACCATTGCCAGCATAAAGCCGAGCCCCGCGCCGAAGGAATTTACCACGCTTTCTAATAGGTCGTAGCCCTCGGTAAGGTTGAGCAGCGTAACGCCGAGCACCGCGCAGTTCGTGGTTATCAGCGGAAGATACACGCCGAGCGAATTATACAGCGGCGGCACAAATTTTTTAAGCACCATTTCGACCAGCTGAACGAACACCGCTATCACCAGAATAAACGCGATGGTATTCAGGTATTCTATGCCGAGCGGCACGAGAATTCCGTAGTATATCGGGTAAGTGACAAGGCTGGCGCAGACCATTACAAAGGTCACCGCCGCGCCCATGCCCAGCGAGCTGGAAAATTTATTCGATACTCCCAAAAACGGGCAGATGCCGAGGAATTTAGATAATACGAAGTTTTCGGTAAGTATGCCGGTCAGCAATATGATACAGAGGTTTTTTGCAAGTTCCATTATGCGTTGCCTCCGTTCTCTTTATTTACTTTACAGCCCTCTCCCGAAAAGCAGCTTTGCGCGTTCGGGCAGTTCTGGCAGCTTATCTCGCGGGGCTTTTTCTTCATTATCCGGTTTACCACGGCGATAACTACTCCCAGTACGAAAAATCCGCCCGCGGGAAGAATGAACAGCGTCATAGGCTCTATTACTTCCGGCATTATCGTAATGCCGAACCATTGTCCCGCGCCGAATATCTCTCTGAGCGAGCCTACTATCACCAGCGTCAGCGTAAAGCCCAGCCCCATGCCAAGCCCGTCCAGAGCGGAGGGCAGCACCTTGTTTTTAGAGGCGAACATCTCGGCTCGCCCGAGGATTATACAGTTTACCGTAATAAGGCTCAAAAACATACCCAGACTGCTGTACAGCACCGGTATGAACGCCTGTAACATCAAGCTCACAAAGGTCACAAAGCCCGCGATGACAACTATGTAGCATGGCAGTCTTACCGTGGAGGGGATGACCTTTTTAAGCAGCGATATAACGATATTGGAGCAGACCAGAACGAAGGTGGTGGAAAGTCCCATGCCCAGTCCGTTTACCGCCATGGTAGTCACCGCCAAGGTCGGACACATACCGAGCAGCATTACCATGTTCGGGTTTTCTTTTATAAGCCCTTTTGTAAATTCTTTCATATAGCTCATGACTGCTCACTCTCCGTTTCTTCGGCGCCGGACAGCAGTTTGTCCATGTCCTTGTTCATAACGGAATACGCCTTTCTCGCGGTGTTTACCGCCTCGGCAAGACCGCGTGAGGAAAAGGTCGCTCCGGTCACCGCTTGTATCTCGTTATCGGCGGCGGGAGGATTCTTGGATATCGCTACATCCTGAGATACGCCGCTGAATTTATCCAAAAAAGCTCTGTCGTTTATCTTTGTGCCGAGTCCCGGCGTTTCACCCAGCGCTACTATCGCGACGGAATTTACCTTGCCGTCGCCGTCAAACGCTATCACTGCGTCGATACCGTCGGCGGCATAGCCGTTTGTAACTACCTCTAACAGGAATCTGCCGGAGGCGGGGTCGGCGACTATCTTCTTTACCGCCTCGTATTCCTCGCCGTCAAGACCTGCCGCGGCGCGGTCGGTTATCAGCGTGTAGTCCGCCTCTCCGCAGGCGGTGACGCATGCCGTTCTCAAATCGTCGGTCAGTACACCGGAGGTATCGACGTAGGTAAGGTTGTAGGTGACTATCAGCAGCGCGCATACCAATGTGCAGATAACGGACAGCACCAGCACGGGTTTTATCTTACTTATCATCGCGCGCCCTCCTTTTCTTTGCCTCGCCGAACGCCTTAGGCACGGTGAAGCGGTCGATTATCGGAGTGAGTATGTTCATCAGCAGTATCGAGTAGGATACGCCCTCCGGCATTGTGCCGAACGAGCGGATAAGCATCGTGATAAGTCCGCAGCCTATACCGAATATTATCTTGCCGGGAAGAGTCAGCGGAGTAGTGGCGTAATCGGTCGCCATGAAAAACGCGCCGAGCATAACGCCGCCGGAAAGTATCGCCGCAGTCGCCTGCGTGATATCTCCCGAGCCCGCCAGCGCCAATACGAACACCGTGCCGATAAAGCACAGCGGCGTTGCGGGGGAGATTATTTTTGTTACTATAAGGAACACGCCGCCTATTATAAGCGCAAGCGCGCAGGTCTCTCCGAGACAGCCGCCGGTGTTGCCCAAGAACATATCCATAAGGCTTGCCTCTCCTCCGGCAAGCGGGGTAGAGGTGGTGATTATCTCGCCGGGGGAGTTGTAGTAAAAAGGCTCCGCCCATGAGGTCATATATGAAGTGAACGACAGCATAAGCACTATCCTGGCGGTTATCGCCGGGTTAGCGAAATTCTGTCCGATACCGCCGAAGAATTGTTTTACTATAACTATCGCCACAAAGCAGCCTATCACCGCCATATAAAACGGCAGCGTTACCGGCAGGTTAAAGCTCAGCAGCATTCCGGTAACTATCGCGGACAGGTCGCTTATCGTGTTTTCGCGTTTCATTATCTTGCGGGAGAGCCACTCGAACAGTACGCAGCAGGTGCAGCACAGTACCGTCATGATAAGCGCGCGCAGCCCGAATATCACTACCGACGCGACAAGTGCGGGACACAGCGCGATTATCACCATCAGCATTATTTTCTGGGTGGTGGCGCCGCTTTTTATATGCGGGGACGGCTCTATGATAAGTTTATCTTTTTCCACTCGTCACGCCCCCTTGATACTGTTTGCCTGTTCGCGCAAAAACGCCTTGGCAAGCTGATTTTTTTCCGCAAGATTACGTTTCGCCGGGCATACGAACGAGCAGGCTCCGCAGTTTACGCAAAGATTTACGTTGAGCGCGTCCAGCTTTTTCGCGTCCCTTAGATCGAAAGCGGTCTCTATAGCGGTGGGCATAAGTCCCATCGAGCAGGCGCGGACGCACCTGCCGCAGCGTATGCAGGCGGTGGGCTTATATACCGGGCTGTTGTTGAACAGCAATACCGCGTTGTTGGTCTTAGACAGCGGGTAATCCAGCTCAAACGCGCACGCGCCCATCATCGGGCCGCCGAGGATTATCCTGTCCGGCTCGGCGCAAAGCTCGGCGTAATAAACTATCTCGCCTATCGACATACCTACCGCCGCGATAAAGTTGGCGGGCTTTTTTACTATATTGCCGTCAACGGTTATCCGACGGCTTACCAGCGGCATGCCGGTCTTTAAGTAATCGCTTATAAACGCGCAGGTGGAGGAATTTATAACGATACATCCGCAGGCTATCGGCAATGTGCCCTCTTTTACCACGCGCTTTGTCGTGCTGTAGATCAGCGTCTTTTCCGCGCCCTGCGGATAACTGGACTTGAGCGGGAATATAGTCACGTTCGGGTGGGAGGCGCACAGCTCTCTCATCTTCGCTATCGCCTTGGGCTTATTATCCTCTATGCCTATTATGCATTCGGGGATATCCAGATACTTCATTATCTGCAAAGCGCCGTCCAGCACCTTTTCGCCCTCTTCTATAAAGCAGCGGTAGTCGGAGGTTATATACGGCTCGCACTCTGCGCCGTTGATTATCAGCTTATCCGGCTGCTTTTCTTTCGGGTCGAAGCCCAGCTTCATAGAAGTGGGAAAGCCCGCGCCGCCGAGTCCTATAGAGCCGCTGCGGCGTACCGCGTCAAGAAAATCCTCCCGGCTGTTTATCACCGGCGGCTTTATATCGCCGCTTATCTCGCCGAGGCCGTCGCTTTCTATCACTATCGCCGGCATATTTCTGCCGGAAATATGCAGCACCTCGGTAAATTCGCTCACAGTACCGGAAATGCTGGCGTGCACCGGCGCGGACATCACCGCGTCGCTGTCGGCGATGACGTCGCCTATTTTCACCCTGTCGCCGACCTTGACGGTCGGAGTGCAGACAGCGCCTACATGCTGAGCGGTGCTTATTATTGCGCGGTGCGGCAATGGTAAGGTCACCGTTTCGCTCTCGGCGGAGTTCTTGCTGTGCGGCAGGTGTATTTTATGTACTATCATACAGAATTCTGCCCCTTATCGGAATTTAGCTGCCGCTTAAAAAACAACAGCTATAATAATTTTACACTAATTTATATAATTAGTCAACGGATTTTTTCAAAATAGGACTGTACATAGGTCAATTCGTAATAGTGCCGAATACTTATGTTTTTAGTCCCCGTTCCATAAGCCGTAATATTTAAGAGCCTTTATCATAAATTCTTCGGTTACGCCGAAATGCTCGGCAAGCTCCCAGACCTCGGTCATGCCGCTTTTTAGCGAGGCTTTGAGCTCGCTTGGGGAAACGGTGTTGCGCACCGCCCACTTTTCCGCCCTGCGCTCACATCTGCCGCGCGGAACTACCGGGCAGCTCGCGTCGTAAAACGAACCGGTGATACAATGCCCCAGCTCGTGCGCCGCCTTTACCTTGTAATCCCGTCGGCTCTTCACCTTGCGGCGGTCTATCGCGATTATACAGCGGCCGCCGCAGCTTTCGCTGAGCGCCTCTTCCTTTCCTTTCAGCCGCATATCCACGATAGGAATGTCATTTTCTCCGGCTATCCTTAAAAGTCGATTCATTGTATCACCTCTTTGTCTACAAAATGTTGTTTATGTTTTTTCTATATTTTGGAATAAGCTCTTGAAAAATCAACTATTTGTTTCTTCCTTGCTGCGGCGAAGTTCCAGCTGCAGCTTTGCTAAGCGCTTTACGTCGTCCAGCACGTCGTCGTCTATCTCGGCGTCGCCGAACAGCGCGAATTTAAGTCTGCTGTCGGATATAAATGCGTCCTCCGCGCTTTTGAGCAGGCAGTCCACGTCGGTGCCGAAGTATTCCGCCAGCTTGACCAGCGTGTCGAAGTCCGGTTCTCTCCTGCCGTTTTCGTACAGGCTGTACGCCTGCTTGGTGATCTTAAGATAGTCCGCTACCGTAGATTGGGAAACCCCTTTCTGCGCGCGAAGCCGTCTTATGTTTTCAGAAAAAACACTCATGTTAAAACCTCCTTTTTTGGTTTCGGTGTTTTCTGAATATAATTATATCTACATTTTGTTGACTTGTCAAGATAAATCAACAAATCGTTGTCAAATATTGTGAATATCGCCGATTTTTAATTTTTATCGCAACAAACTGTTGACAAAACGAAGAAAACGTGCTATTATTAAGACAACGAAAAGTTGACGAACTTTTCCTGCTGTCTTTATGATAGCAGAAGATCGGTACGATAGAACGTACAGACTTTTCGTTAAAGGGTCATGCGGCAAGACAAAAGAAAGGAGTGGATATGCAAATGTACATATGTACACAATGCGGCAGACGGCTGTACGATTCCGAGACAGACAGGGCGAGAGTTTATCGCGGGATCTGGTGCGGCAGGCCGGCATACGAGGAGGTGGCGGCGTGTCCGTACTGCGGCGGCTCGGCGGAAAAGGAAACGTCCGCGCAGCGGTTTGGTTAAGGCGAAGTACGACGAATGGCTGACCGAGCGTTCTTTAGAGCGGCTCAAGGGCATGTCGCTGTCCGGCAGCAGCCGCGCCGAGATAGCCGCCGCGATGGGGATAACCCCCAAGACGCTGGGTCTATGGGAAAAGAAATTTCCCGAGCTGCGGGCGGCGGTCAGGGCGGCGGAGAACATACGCGACCCGGTGGAAAAGGCGCTGCTGAAAAGAGCGGTAGGCTATACCGCCACCGAGGTCACACGGCAGCTCAACGGAAAGACCGGCGAGTTTGAGACTGTAAAGATAGTGGAAAAACAGGTCATGCCCAGCACGACGGCGCAGATATTCTGGCTGAAAAACCGCTGCGGCTATCAATGGGAGGAAAAGCCCGACGAAGAGAGCGGCGGGGTGGTAGTGCTTCCCGAGCTGCTGGACGATGAGGAGGGATAACGTTGACCGTTGGAAACGGCGAAAAGGCCGGGGTATTATGGCGGCCGCAGGAGCGGCAGCGTATCTTCATGCAGCGGCCGGAATACGAGGCGCTGTACGGCGGAGCGGCGGGAGGCGGGAAGTCCGACGCGCTGTTGGCGGAGGCTTTGCGGCAGGTCAAAATACCGCACTATCGCGGGCTTATCCTGC
>CANRII010000015.1 GCA_947630685.1 uncultured Ruminiclostridium sp.
AGCCTTGGTGACCGGCTGATTGTACGCCACTACCGCCAGCACCTCCATCGCCGCGGGAGAGAGCTTTGCCTGCCGCTTGTTCTCCAGCGCTTTTTTGATATAGGGCGCGTACTCCTCTCGGGTGGCTATCTGATAAGCGCCGTCCAGCCGTATTATCTTAAGCGCGCTTTCCTGCACGTTATACCTGCGTTCAAGCTGGTCTATCAGCTTTGCCACGGTATCCGCCTCTATACCGGACGCCTCGGCTATCTTGTCCGGCGTTATCGGGTCGCCCACCGCGAACAGTATCGCCTCTATAACGCACAGATATTCATTGAACTTCATCGACAGCCTCCCGCTCAGTATAGGAAAATTCTTTCTCTATATCCTCTTTTGCAACAAAGTGCAAATATTTGTTGTCGTCGGTAAATTTTATCCTGCTGTTTTTGGAAAGCTCCAGCAGCGCGAGAAAGACCGCCACCTGCTCCGAGCGGGTCTGCCCTTTGAACAGCTCGTCCACCGAAACGTCCTTATCTTCCCGCATTATTCTTCTCAGCACATAAAGCACCTTGCTGAAAACGCTGACGTAAGTTTTAGCGGTCACGGGAGTTACCACCTTGGGCAATCGTCTGACCTCGGTCTTGTAGCTGATGTTGGACATTGCCCACAGCAGCTCTTCCGGCTCGTGTATGTTGGTGTAGGTCTTATCCTGCTCTATCTGCATGGGCTGACGGACAAATATATTCTCTCCGCCGTATATCTCCCTTAATCTCAGCGCCATGCGTTTGCACACCGCATATTCTATCAGCGCGCCCTCAAGCTCTTTTTTAAGCTCGTCCGCCTCGTATTTCGGCAGCAGCGCGGAGGATTTTATCAGCAGCAGACGCGCCGCGGTCTCCAAAAATTCTCCCGCTATCTCGATATCCGCCTGCTTCATCTGCTCAAGGTACAGCAAAAACTGCTCGCACAGCTTGGATATCTCTATATCGTATATGTTCAGCTTATGCTTTATTATAAGGCTCAGCAGAAAATCGAGAGGTCCTTCAAATACCTCCAGCTTAAAGCTCAGACTATCCGTCATGACAGCCCCAGCATTGTAAGCACCATATCGTTTCCGGGAATAAATCCGGTAGCGAAGGCTAAGAATTTCATCACCGCGTTATTAAGAAAGCTGAGCGGTCCGGAAAGTATGCCGGTAAAGCATATCAGCAATACCGCTATCATGATTATCTGCTCATACTTCATTATCGCAAAATAGTTCTTTTCGCTCAGGAAAACATATACCACCCTCGACCCGTCAAAAGGCGGTATCGGCAAAAGATTGAATATTGCGAGCGAAACGTTTATGCTTGCGGCAAGCATGACCGCATAGCATATATAATATATCGTTTCCGCATTGCCGGTATCGGCAAAAAGCGATACTAAACGCACTATCATCATAAGAACGAACGAGAACAGCACGTTGGATACCGGCCCCGCCGCGGCGGTAAGCGCCATCGCGGTGCGGGCGGATACCTTTCTCGCCCTGGTAGGATTTACCGGCACCGGCTTTGCCCAGCCTATCCCCACGATAAGAATGCCCAGCGTTCCTATCAGATCAAAGTGACTTGCCGGGTTCAGCGTTACACGTCCCGAATAAAACGCCGTATCGTCGCCCAGCAGCTTCGCCACGAAAGCGTGCGCGCACTCGTGGATAGGCGTTGCGAGCAGCAGCACCACCGCATAAGCAAATACCGTTACTACAATAAACTGCATGGTCAGCTCTCCGTACCGCGCCTGGGAAATTATATCAAACAGCATATATTTTTTCCTTTCTGCTTGTGAATAAAAAGTCTCCGTAAATGTTCATACATTATTAATTATACACTATTTCCCCGCATATTGCAAGTATTTTTCCTCAAATATGAAAATTTACGGATTTTTACTATTGATTTTAATGATGAAAACCGTTATAATAATTTTAAGCATATTTGAAAGAGAGCTGATAATTTTGGAAATCAGACTGGCCGGTACGGTCTCGGAGTCGATAGTTGACGGCCCCGGCATAAGATACACGATATTCACGCAGGGCTGCCCGCATCACTGCGAGGGCTGCCACAATCCCGAAACGCACGATTTCAACGGCGGCAGGCTTGCAGATACCGACAAGATCTATGAGCATATAGTTAAAAACCCGTTGTTAAAGGGCGTTACCTATTCCGGCGGCGACCCGTTCTGTCAGCCAGCGCCGCTGTATGATCTCAGCAAAAAGTTAAAGGAAAATACAAATCTTGATATAATGATATATACCGGATATACCTTTGAGCAGCTGCTGGAAATGTCCGAAAAGGACGAAAACGTGAAAAATCTGCTGTACATAGCCGATATAATCGTGGACGGCAGGTTTGTCCTCAGTAAAAAAAGCTATGAGCTGAAATTCAAGGGCAGCAGCAATCAGCGTACCATAGACGTGCAGTCGTCGCTGAAAGAGGGAAAGGTAGTGTTAAAAGAACTGTAATGAAACGTGCTGTATTTCTTCTCGCAATAATTTTTGTAATATCTTCGCTGTTTTCCGGCTGTACCGAGGACGACGGAAAAGGACACGTCTTTGCATACGACATCACCTCAAACCCCGGCTCGCTCGACCCTCAGTGCGCTGCGGACGACGAGTCATATCTGCTGATAGGCTGCATTTTTGAGGGACTGGTAAAATGCGACAATAAAGGAAATCTTCTTGCTGCCGGAGCCGAGAGCTGGGAGGTATCCGAGGACGGTCTTACATATACCTTCAAGCTGCGCGACGACCGCTATTGGACCGACGTAAACGGCTATTCCAAAAAATGCACCGCAAAGGATTATGTATACGGCTTTACCCGATTGTTCCTGCCGGAAACAAGGGCTCAGGCGGCGGAAAAATTCTACTGCATACAAAACGCCGAGGAGCTGCACAAGGGCAAGTCCGACGCGGGAAGGCTGGGAGTTACGGCAAAGGACGATAATACGCTGATAATAAAGCTCGCCCGACCGGAACCGATGTTTTTATACATGCTGACGCTTCCGGCGGCTATGCCCTGCTGTGAGGATTATTTTGATAAGGCGCAGGGAAAATACGGGCTCTCCGCCGAAGCCACCCCGTCAAACGGCGCATTTTATCTTGACGATTGGTACTATGACCCCTGGAGCCACGAGGATAATCATCTTGTGCTTAGAGTGAATAAAAAATACAGCGAAAAGACAGAGGTCTGCCCCTACGGGATTAATTTCTTCATCGTGCCGGAGGAAGAGGTAGTCACCGATTTTGAAGCGGAAACGACAAAGTGCCTCGCCGCTTCGGGCGAAACGGCGCAAACGCTGTCAAAAGAGGGTCATCAGTACGACGAGTTCAAGACCTCCGCTTACGGACTGATCATGAATACAAAAAACGCCGCGCTTAAAAACGATTTTCTGCGGTACGCGCTGATGTTTGCCGCCGAAACGGAAGATATCGACCTGCCTTACGGATATTCAAAGGCTGAAGCGGCGGTAGCTCCGTCGTTCTTCTGCGGCGGAAAAAATTACCGCGAGTACGCCGGAGATGTTCTTACCGCAAAGACGGACCCTATAAGAGCGCAGGCCGCTTATCAGCAGGCGATAAAGCAGATAGACGGCTCTCTGTTGTCAAAGCTCAGCGTTATAGCGGTGGAGGGGCGCGACGACGAGATAATTTCCGCAGTTCAGACCGTGACCCAAAGCTGGCAGAAAAATCTTGAGCTTTATTGCGGCATTTCTTTCCTTTCTCAGGAGGAATACGATAAGGCTATAAGCACCGGAAACTTTACGATAGCGCTGACAAAGCTGGACGGCGAGTACAACCGCCCGGATTCGGTTCTGGACGCGTTTGCAAAGGGCGGAGAATATACCTATTCCGAAATGGGAGAGGAATATACCGAATTGATATTACAAAGCCGCTTGGCGGATACCGCCGAGAGCCTTGGATCATCTAAAAAAGCGGAGGAAATGCTGCTTAGCGACGGCAGGTTTATCCCGCTGGCTTACTGCTCAAAATATTTCTTCTATTCTAAAGGCTGCGAAAATATTATGTACGACCCGCTGACCGGCGGTATAGATTTCAGCTCGGCGCTTTTTAAGGACTAGAAATTTGACAATCTCGGCATGATATGGTAAAATTTTATCTAAGAGGTACGGAAAGGAGGAGCCTAATGACAGAAAACGGTTTACAGCCTTACAGCGTGCTTATGTCGCTGTACAGCGGAGATAAAGATGATTTCCTGCGCGAATGTCTGGAAAGTCTGTTATTGCAGACCGTTCCCGCAGACGAGCTGGTGCTTGTATGCGACGGTCCGCTAAACGATAGCCTGGACAGCGTTTTAGAGGAATACCGCGGCAGATTCGGCGAGAAAATGAAGCTGTTTCGTCTGCCGGAAAATCACGGAACGGCATACGCGGCAAATTACGGATTGGAGCGCTGCAAAAACGAGCTCATCATGAAAATGGATCCCGACGACGTATGTCTTCCCGACCGTGCGAAAAAGCAGCTGGAGTTCATGCAGGGACACCCCGGCATAGATATGCTGGGCGGCTTTATAGAGGAATTCAAGAGCGATACCAGCGAGCGTATCTCGGTAAGAGAAACGCCGGCGCAGGATATAGATATCCGCCGCTTTGCCAAAAGGAGAACGCCGTTCAACAATCAAACGCTGCTTTATAAAAAGACTATCGCAATGAAAATAGGCGGCTACAGCAACGAATTGTTGCGCTGTGAGGATTACGATTTCATGGTGCGCATGCTGATATACGGCGCAAAAGGCGCAAACCTACAGGATATACTGGTGCGCTACCGCGTAGACCACGCGAATCTGAACCGCCGCCGCAACTTAAAAAACACAAAGAGCTTTATCGCGGTAAGAAAAAAGATACACAACATGGGATTTTCCAGCTTTCGGGATTACATTATCCCGTGTATGGGACAGATGCTGCTGTTCATCACCCCGGGAATTTTCACCGGAATATTCTATAAAACCATTTTACGCAAGCATTAAAAGCACATTATAAAATCGGACGCTCATCATAACGGGGAGCGTCTTATTTCGGTTTATTCACATGTTTTTCTTAGTTTCACAAAGCAGGTCGGAAAGCGTTGTTTGCGACATTTCGTTTTCCATCGCCGACTGTATCGTGTCTATCTTACCGTCCATTACCGTATGGATAGTTCTCCCGACCGGGCATTTCGGATTGGGATTTTCATGGAAATGAAAAAGAGCTTCCTCCTTTTCTACCGACTTGAAAATATCTAATAGCGTTATCTCATCCGCCGGTTTTGCTAGATATGCGCCGCCTATCCCCGCCTTTATTTCGACCAGCTTTGCAGATGATAACTGTCCTAATATATTTCTTATGATAACAGGATTGACATTTATACTGCCGGAAAGAAAATTTGACGTTACCTTGCGATCATTCTGGAACATAGCGATACATAACAATATGTGGGTCGCTATCGTAAATCTCGACGAAAACTGCATAAAAGCCCTCCTTTATCTCTATGTATCAAGTGTAGCATATTTCCGTTGTAATGTCAACATCTACAACGGAAAGCGGGAAAATTTGTGCAGTTATACAAAATTTAGATGTAACTATTGACATTACAACCATATCGTGCTATGATAGTGTTGTAACCAAAACAGTTACATCAATATATTTCGGAGGTAATAATCATGAGCAACTTCAACAAGATAAGCGTAGGTCAGGACGCAAGGACAGAGCTGCACGATAAGCTCTCTCTGACGGGCGCGGAAATAAGCGTCAATAATCTTCCCGCCGGCGCAGGCGTTCCTTTTGTACATTCACATAAGCAAAACGAAGAGATCTATGCTATCCTATCCGGTAAAGGAAAAGCTGTTATCGACGGCGAAACCGTAGAATTGAACGCGGGCGACTGGGTCAGAATTTCTCCAAAAGCAAAAAGACAATTTTTTGCCGCCGAGGACTCCGGTATCAGCTACGTGTGCGTTCAGGTCAAGGAAAATTCTCTTGAAGAATACACGGCAAACGACGCGGAAATCTATCAGTAAGTTTTGGGTTTTTCTATACAAAAAATCACGGCTCGGAGCATAAGTCCGGGCCGTAAGTTTTTATGAAAAGTTATAGATATGCAGGTAGGTATGCTGTTGATTTGTCTGCTATCAATAAAGCGGTATCTATTTTATTATAGCAACTAATTCCTTAAGCTCCCTAATAATATAATCTTGTCCAAAATGCTTCTCTTCATCATCCCGATTTATAAGGACCGATACGGCTCCGGCATTTTTAGCACATTCTACATCCTTTTTTTCATCGCCCACAAAAATCATCTCTGATGTGAGTACGTTCATTTTATCGGCGAGAATTTCTAATCCCTTACCGTTTGGCTTGCGAAATCCGGAATCATTTGAAGTAAACGGTATGTCTATATATTTCAGCAGAGGTTTTATATCTTCAAGTGCGTACGAATTGTCCATACCATACGCAACATCGGATAAAGTACCGATAAGTATATTTTTTGATTTGATCTCTTGAAGCGTTTTGGCTGCGTCTGAATAAATTTTAACATCATTACGAAAGAAAGAATAAAAGTCGTTTTTGATAACGTCTAAATATTCTATAGAGATGCTTGTCCCCTTTATTATCTCGGCAAAAATCGTATTTGATGAAACTTCGATTTCTCTCGGATTTATTCTTGTATTGTATTTTTTAAGGACTTTTGTAATATGTGTGTACTCGTTTTCTGTTATATTTAATTTGCGTTTTTGGTCTATACTTTCAAAAGCAGGACGATATAATTTTGACCAATTTAAGGGAAACGGATAGTAAACAAGCGTTTGTCCTATATCAAAAATTACAGCCTTTATTTTCATCATTATGACCATGCCTGCAAAGCAAGCGTCTCTCCTTTTGAGTGTTTTGTTCGGTTTTGCGAAGCAAAATTGCTGATCATACTCAGCTTTGTTGGTCAAAAGCCCACATATTTGTTGATTTGTTATCCGACCTACAAACGGCTTTTTAGCTCAAGTAACAGTAATTAAAAATCATAACTTAATTTATGTTGGCATTGATCTCTTCTATTACCTCGACCACCGTTATAACTCCGTCTACAAGCATTTCATCGATAGACCTTTCACCGGAGTCGTACGGTTTATTTTCCCAATATAATTCGGCAAGCCGTAGGTTTTCGGCTTTATCGATCTGCCCGTCAAAACACTTTGTAGCATCTCCGATAAAACAATTACCTTGTATTTCAAGCTTTACAATACTATATGTCGGTCTGCCGATATCCGAAAAATATTTTCCCCAGTTCTTCGCTTCTTCAAAGGTTTTGGATACATACAAGCAGCCCATTCTTGACGGGTAATTAGAATACTTCCTTTGGCGCACCTCTTCCAAAGCTAACTCCCGTAAAGCTACCGAAGTGTGATGATCTAACATTGTTTCATCATATTTCTCGGGATGAGCATATATATCATTCACGATGTCAAGTTTATCGTATACTCTCTGATACACTCCGCTATGGTGCGAATCATCAAATATTATCTTTTGTCCGATATACATAGGTCTGTCTGTTACAACATGAAAAGCATACATTTTATCTGCCTCCTTTTATCTTAATTTTCCTCTTAAAGTTTTTAATTTGTACGTCAATTTCTTAAAAACTACAGCAAGTTCTTCCTGCGTTGTAATTTTTTTGATAAATTTGTTTTAACCTTTTTCTCCTTTTTTACTGTCCGGTTTCGTTTTTCCGCGACAAAAACGAAATAATCGTCTATCCTATGGACCTTAACGCCACCGAATACAGAGATAAGCTTGTTCTTATACCAGTCAAGTCTTTTGGTGACCATAATCAATTTCCCGCCCAAAACGAGTTTTTCAAATCCCAACTCTATAAAACGTTTCGGAACAGAAAAATCCGCATGGTACGGTGGGTTGGATAATATAAGCGTAAAATCGTTTTCTGCTACGTTATCGTAACCGTTGCTCAGCCTGACGTCGATATCCGGTACTGAGTTCAGAGCCGCGTTTCTTTTTGCAAAATCTACCGCCTGTTCTGAAATATCACACATTATTACATTCTCTTCGCCTATCAGTTTTGCGGCAAGTATTCCCACAACGCCGTATCCGCAGCCTAAGTCCAGTACCTTATCGTCGGGAAGAAAATCAACAACAGACAGCATGGATAACGTACCGGTATCGATCCCGCAGGGCGAAAAAAGAGCATCGTCCGTTTGAAATATCAAATCAATATTCTTGATTTTTGTCGAAATCATAAGTATCTCCTTGGTGCGAGGGGGTTATATGCTTTTATTTACCATTTGCTTGATAAATGGGAATTTACTTTATATGTTTTGATAAATACAATACAAGATCATCGTCGTTACAACAATCGGCATAGGGCTCACAGATCTGATCTTTATACCAGACGCCGCTCCCGTCCGGAATGTATCCGCGCTTAACATACATTCTCTGGGCGCTTGCGTATCCGCTGTGCAGTCCCACTCCGAGGTATATCACGTCTGAATAAGAAAATGCTATTTGTTCCGCAATATCCATGAGCTTGCTGCCGATCCCTTTTCGCCTGTATTTTTCCAGAACGGCGAAGTCAACGATCTCTGCATAGCCCCGATTTGCGAACGCGCCGCTCTTGGCGTCGGGATAAACGTTGATATATCCGGCGACGCTGCCGTTCCATTCGGCGACCAGTGCGATGGCTTTGCCCTCGGTCTGATGCCGCAGACGCATTTCGTATTTGTCTATTGTCGAATCCCAGCCCTGCGCGATCTCTTCATCTGTAAGAATTTGGGCGTCGCTGTGCTGCAAATCTCGAATTACAATTCCATTTTCATCATAATAGACCATGTCCGTATCTCCTTTCTAACTGTTTATCATTGTACCGCATTTTCCCCGAAAACTCAAATCCGATCCTTAAGTAAACAGTTTTCCAAATAAACCGCTATACCGTCCTCATCGTTTGAGCCTATCACAATATCGGCGGCTTCTTTAACTTCCTTTATTGCGTTTCCCATCGCGATACCGAGCCCGGACGAGCTTAACATAGCGATATCCGCGTAATCATCTCCGAACGCGATGACGTTCGATAATTCTATCCCGCACTTGTCGCAGATCATCTTAACGGCGCTTTCCTTTGTCGCTCCCTTTTTCGTTATCTTATACCAAAATCCGTCGGAAAATCTCACCATGTCGCAGTCGGTCAATTCCTTTTTCAAAAGCGCCGCTTTTTCCTCGTCAAAAATCTCCGCGCAAATTTTTAAGGATTCTTCCGAAAAGCTCTTGTAATCCGTCCAAACGCTGCCGCCCCAACTCGGGTCCGCCTGCCGAGGGTCGAGCCTATAATTCCAATAATGCTTATCTATCGTGTCAACGGTTATTTCAACGTCGTTTTTGCATATCGTTCTGATCATATCTATCAGCTGATTTGTCCTTTGAGCGGAAAAAAGATTTTTGTAAATATATTCGTTATTGTATTTAATTAACGCTCCTCCGCTTGAAATTAAAATATCCGGCTTTATTTTCTTTAGAAACGAATAACAGTTTTGTTCGCTTCTTGAGGTGGATATTCCTATGATACAGCCCGCGCTTTTACATTTGTTAAGCGCCTCGGCAGTCCTTTCGGATATTGTTTTATCCGTGCGCAGCAAGGTGCCGTCCAAATCAAACAACAACAGTTTTTTCATGATATCACCTCTTTATCAGCGGCAGATTTAAGGTAGATATAAGCCTACCTCTGTTTTTGATATTTCCATAATTGTACCATAAAACAAACCGCAGGTCAATAAGAAAAATCAAGAGGTCAAGCGACCCGTATCAGGCGTTTTGCTTAAAACAAAACCGGCTTCGCTTTAATTGCAAAGCCGGTCGTGTTCGATCAGATTTTTCAATAGCCGTTTATAGCGTCATACAACTCATTTATGTTATCACGGCTGTAGGTTTCGCCTTTATAGGTGGCGCTTGTAAGACTTTCACAGTCGGAAAAGGCAGTATAGTCGATAGAGGTCACACTGTCGGAAATATTTATGCTTGTAAGGCTTGTGCAGTAGTAGAAAGCCTGAACGCCGATTTTGGTCACACCGTCGGGAACGGTTATACTTGTAAGGCTTTGACAGTACTCAAAAGCATAATCGCCGATTTCGGTCACACCGTCGGGAATATTTATGCTTGTAAGGCTTGCACAGTTAAAGAAAGCACCATCACCGATAGAGGTCACGCTGTCGGGAATATTTATGCTTGTAAGGCTTGTACCGTTAAAGAAAGCATCATTACCGATAGAGGTCACACCGTCGGGAACGGAATATGTTGACTCTGTTCTGCCTTCGGGGTATATCTCAAGACGTGATAGTTCTTTACTGAACAGAACACCGTCAACTGAGAAATATTCAGAGTTTTCCTCCGCAACATCTATATTTGTAAGACTTTCGCAGCCATAAAAAGCATCACTGCAAATTTCGGCCACACTGTCGGGAATATTTATGCCTGTAAGACTCGTGCAGTACGCGAAAGCAAGACTGTTGATAGAGGTCACACTTTCGGGAATATTTATACTTGTAAGGCTTGAACAGCCACTGAAAGCACTATTGCCGATAGAAGTCACACTGCCGGGAATATTTATGCTTGTAAGGCTTATACAGCTCGCGAAAGCAAAACTGTCGATAGAGGTCACACCGTCGGGAATATTTATGCTTGTAAGGCTTGTGCATTCGGAGAAAGCATCATCGCCGATCTCGGTCATACTGTCGGGAATATTTATATATTCAATGCTTTCTTTGATCGTATCACTTAAAGAATAATCTTTAACAGTATTCGGCATGACAAGTTCAGTAAGCTCTTTATTAACCTCAAGGAAATCGACCTCAACAACAGGCTTGCCATCTAATGTATCGGGTATACGCACCTTTGGCGATTCTTTAAGATAGTCGGTAACCACCATGCCGCCTAACTCGCTGTCGTAATTGTACTCAAACGCGCTCTCGTCCGTCACCGGAATTTCGGGTATCACATCCCACATTGTTTCCTCTTCAGACGGTTCGGAAACGGCAGGTTCATCTTCATTAGCTGTGACATCATCAGACAGTTCGGAAACGGAAGATTTATCGCTGTTATCTAAAATATCCCCGCTCGAATTTGACGGCGTGGTGATGCTCGGCTCGCCGCTGCCGGAGCACGCCGTCATTGTAAGCACTGTTGCTATGGTTATCAGAGCCGCCGCTGTTTTCTTGATGCTCATTTTTTCCTGCCTTTCACATATGAATAAAAAACGTGCATTTACTGCATACAATTGTGTAGCAATTACATTATAGCATATCCCGCGGCTTTTATCAAGCGTTTTTGATTTTTGTCAAAAAATATTTTCAGCGCCGTGATATCAATAAAAATATACTTGCTATTTTTTGGCATATGTTATATAATTAGAAAAGAGGTGAAAGGCTTGAAAAAGATATCGTTTTTGCCGGCGGCTTTAATGCTGATGTTGGCGCTTTGTTCCTGTGAAAATTCAAAAACGACAAGCGCGGATACCGGCGGCGGTTCGCTTAGTTCTGCCGAGATAAGCAACACGGGATCCGACAGCATACAAGCGGATATCACCGACAAGGAGGAAGCCATGCGGTTAAAGATATCTGATACCGAAGTTTCGGTACAATGGGAAGAAAACGAATCGGTGCGGGCGCTAAAAGCGCTGTGCGATGAAAGCCCGCTCACCGTTCAAATGTCCATGTACGGCGGTTTTGAGCAGGTCGGCTCGCTCGGTCAAGCTCTGCCGTCGAACGACAGTCAGACGACTACCCAGGCGGGAGATATCGTGCTGTACTCGTCAAACCAGATAGTGATATTTTACGGCTCTAACTCATGGAGCTACACAAGGCTCGGCAGAATCACCGACAAGACAGCCGACGAGCTTAAAGAGCTGCTTGGCAAAGAAGACGCGGTAGTAACTATCACCGCCTGACAGAAAGGAAAAACAGATGAAAAAATTAGGTTTCGGATTAATGCGGCTGCCGCTGACGGATAAAAGCGACGCGGCAAAAATAGACATGAAGCAGCTTGAGCAAATGGTAGACCTGTTTATTGAAAAGGGTTTTACTTATTTTGACACGGCTTGGATGTATAACGCCTTTGCGAGCGAGAGCGCCGCTAAGGAAGCGCTGGTAAAGCGCCACCCGAGGGAGAGCTTTACGCTTGCGACAAAGCTGCACGCGGGATTTTTCAATTCGTTCGATGACAGGGACAAGGTGTTCAACTCTCAGCTTGAAAAGACCGGCGCGGGGTATTTCGATTATTATTTGCTGCACGGTATCGAAGAGTCGATGTATCCTAAGTATGAAAAATTCGACTGCTTTAACTGGCTGCTGGACAAAAAGGCAAAAGGGCTTGTAAAGCACGCGGGCTTTTCTTTCCATGATACGCCGGAGCTGCTGGACGAGATTCTTACCAAATATCCGGATATGGAATTTGTACAGCTGCAAATAAATTATCTCGACTGGGAAAGTCAGTGGGTGCGTTCCCGCGCGGTATATGAAATGGCGAGAAAGCATAACAAGCCGATAATAGTAATGGAGCCTGTCAAGGGCGGAACGCTTGCGAATATCCCCGAGGAAGCGCAGCGGCTTTTCAAGGAGCATGATCCTAATATGAGCATATCGAGCTGGGCAATACGCTTCGCGGCAAGCCTGCCGGGAGTTATGGTGGTTTTGTCCGGAATGTCCGATATTTCGCAGATGAAAGATAATCTTAGCTATATGGATGATTTCAAGCCGCTTACCGAGGAGGAAAAAGCGCTTTGCTTTAAGGCGGCCGAGATAATAAACTCCAATATCGCGATCCCCTGCACAGGCTGCTCTTACTGTACCGAGGGCTGCCCGCAGCATATCGCTATCCCGCAGTATTTCTCGCTTTATAACGAGGATATGAGGGAAAATCTCGCCGAAAAGGGCTGGACGGTCAATTTCACGAACTATGATATTTTGAATGAAAAATTCGGCAAAGCGTCTGACTGCATAGCCTGCGGACAATGTGAAAGCGTCTGCCCTCAGCACCTGCCGATAATAGATAACTTAAAGAAAATATCCCGGCATTACGGCAAATAAAAGCTTTTTTCCAATATATAAAAAATCGACGTGCCTTTATCGGCACGCCGGTTTTTTATTCTATGTTCTGTATCTGTTCTCTTATCTTCTCTATCTCGCTTTTCATATCCACCACTAATTCGGTTATACGTATATCCGCGGATTTTGAGCCTATCGTATTTGTTTCGCGGTTCATTTCCTGTACTAAAAAATCCAGTTTTCTGCCGATCTCACCGTCGGAATCCATCATACGGCGAAGCTGCGCTATATGAGAATGCAGCCGCACGGTCTCCTCGTCGACCGCTACCTTTTCGGCAAAGATCGCCGCCTCGGTCAATATGCGCTGTTCGTCGATATTATTGTCCGAGAGTATCTCTTTGAGCTTTTCGTAAAGGCGGGTACGGTAAGCGCCGACGCTTTCGGGGGAATATTGCTCTACCAAAGCGGTCATGCGCTCGATATTCTGCGCCTTTTCCAAAACGTCGGCTTTAAGGCTCTCGCCCTCCGCAGTACGCATTTCAATAAATTTATCCACCGCCTCGCGTACCACCGCAAAAATATCCTCTTTTAGCTGCTCCTCGCCGGACTCCGATTTTATCACGGTAAACGCGTCGGGTATGCGGAACAGGTCGGTAAGCGCGAGGTCGTCCTCAAGCCCCAGTCCGGTGGCAGCTTCACGCGCGGCGTTTATGTAATTTCTCGCGGCGGAAAGGTTTACTGTGACCTCCGCGTCGGGAGTGTCAAGATTGTAGACCGTCAGCGATAATTCTATCTTGCCGCGGCTTATCTTCTCTTTAAGCATCTGCTTAAGCTCCGGCTCAAGAAAAGTATACGCCCTGCCCAGCTTTATGCTGGATTCAAAAAACTTATGATTTACGCTTCTTATCTCGGCTATTATCTCTCTGCCGTTTATCACGGCTCTTGCTCTGCCGTAGCCGGTCATGCTCTTTATCATGATTTTTTCTTCCTTTCATATCTTCAGCAAACCGCTGTCCAGCATAGACTGTGCGGCAAGCAATATTCCTGTTTTTCCGGTGGGATAAGTAAGTCCGCCCTGTAACCAGACCGCATACGGTTCTCTCAGCGGCGCGTCTGCGGAAAGCTCTATGCTCGCCCCCATGGTGAACGCGCCCGCCGCCATGATCACCTTACTGTCGTAGCCCGGCATATCCCACGGTTCGGGAGCGGCCATGCTGTCCACGGGAGAACCTTTCTGTATCCCTTTGCAGAATGCGCACAACGCCTGCTCGTTTCCGAGCTTTAATGCGGCGATTATGTCGCTGCGCTTTTCGTCGTATCTCGGAAATACCTCGTACCCCAGCTTTTCAAAAAACGCGCAGGCGAACACCGAGGTCTTTACCGCGCTTTCCACCGTCTGAGGACTTAGGAAAAGCCCAAGCAGCAATTCCCTGTTCATATCCAGCGAGCAGCCTACCTCCGAGCCTGTTCCTACCGTTGTGAGCCTGTTTGCGCAAAGCTCGACATAATCCCTTTTTCCCGCGATATAACCGCCGGTGCGGGCGATACCGCCGCCGGGATTTTTTATAAGGCTGCCTATTATAAGATCCGCGCCGACCTCGGTAGGTTCTTTGATATCGACAAACTCGCCGTAACAGTTATCCACCATGATAACGGCGCTGTCGTTTACCTCCCTAACCGCCGAAACTATCTTTCCTATGGTATCTACAGTAAGCGACGGGCGTAACGAATACCCGCGCGAGCGCTGGATATATACCGCTTTCACATTAGGCGCGGCCGCCTTTATTGAGGGTATGTCCGGCGCGCCGTTTGGCAAAAGCTCCACCTGCGCGTAATTTACGCCGAACTCTTTAAGCGAACCGCCGCGGTCGGAAAAAATCACCTCGCTCAGCGTATCGTAAGGCCGTCCGGTCACGCAAAGCAGCGTATCTTTCGGTCTTAATATCCCGAACAGAGCGGTAGACAGCGCATGAGTGCCGTTTACAAAGCCGTGCCTTACCAGTGCCGCCTCGCTGCCGGTCGCCAATGCAAACACCTCGTCCAGCTTGTCCCGCCCGACGTCGTTATAGCCGTAGCCGGTAGTACCTTTCAGGTGCATCTCCGCCACCCCGCAGTTTATGAATGCGGACAGCACCTTTTCCCCGTTATATGCGGCGGTCCTGCCTATCTCCGCAAACTGCCCGGCGCATAGCTCTTCCGCTTCGTCGGCAAGCTCTGTCAGCCTTTTATCGATATTAAAAAAACTCATTCTTTATCTCCGTTTCTGATATATGAATACGCCGTGCCGCAGCGAGCGAGTCCGCAGCTGCGGTAAAATCCGGCGACGTTTTCATGACACAGCAGCGAAATATCGCCGTATATTTCCCCTGCGGATAATATTATCTTTCTGCCCAAGCCTTTTCCCTGCAAGGAGCGTATCACTCCTACATGCGACAAAAACGCGCCGCCGTCCCTATATACTACCGTCGCGGTCGCGGCGGGTATATTATCATAATATAACAGCAGCATGCTGCTTATCCCGTGGCGCACTCTGTGACAGATATCTGTGTACCAGCGGTCGTGATCCTCTTTGCCGCTTAATGAAAACGCGTCCGCCAGCACGGAATACACCGCCTTATAATCCTCGGTAAAAATATCCGGGTGCGTCTTTTTTTCAAAGCTGCCCGCCATATACATAAGCGGTTCTCCGCCCTGCTCTAACCGAATATCGCTGACCAGCGAAAAATGCGGCACAGCTTTTATGAACATAAGGACGTTATCTTTATTTATATGCTCCGACGCGGATACGAACAATTCCCCGCCGTACAGCATAGCAACGATTCCGTCGCCGCAGTAAAAGCCGCAAAAATCATATCCCGCTCCGTAGGCTTTATAATAAGCCTTTATCCTGCCGTAAACTGGAGAGCCTTCTCTTACCGGAGGGAAAAGCCGTTCATTCGGCGATAATCTTCTTATCACTTTTCACACAACTCACAGAACATAGCCGCCGTAAGCGACGCTAAAGCCAGCGCGTCGTTTTTATTTATCATACAGGACGGCGAATGAAGATATCTGCATGGCACCGACAGCGCGAGCGTGGGTATCCCCCCTGCGCTTACCGAAATGGACTGGCTGTCGTTTCCGCCCGCTATCATAGTCTTGGTCTGAGCTTTCAGCCCCAGCTCTTTCGCCTTTGCCATCGCGGCGGAATAAAGCTCTTTGGGGTATATCGCGCCTTTATCCATATAGCTTACCACAACGCCGCCGCCGAGGCTGCAAACGCGCTTTTCGTCGCTTACTCCGGAAAAATCGCAGGCGGTGGTAGTTTCCACAACTATCGAATAATCCGGCTTTATAGAATACGCCGCCGTTTTCGCTCCGCGCGCGCCTATCTCCTCCTGCACGGTAAACACGCAGGTAAGGTCATAAGGCAGCCGCTTTTTCAGCAGCAACAGCAATATCGCGCAGCCCATGCGGTCGTCTATCGCCTTGGCTTTTATCATGCCGTCGCCGAGCTCGGTATATCCGCATTCAAAATACGCGCAGTCGCCGGGTCTTACCTTTTGCTCCGCTTCCTCGCGGGAGGACGCGCCGATATCTATTAAAAGCTCGTCAAATTCCACCGGCTTTTCGCGTTCTTCCTTATCCATCTGGTGCATGGCGCGGGTGCCTATCACGCCGACCGTGCCGTTTTTGAAATGCAATTGTCTGCCGATGACCACCGAGGCGTTCACTCCTCCGACAGGCGAGAACCTTAAATATCCGTCCTCCGTGATATAGGTCACGATAAAGCCGACCTCGTCCATGTGAGCGGCGAGCAGCACCTTATTTTTAGGGGTAGCTATTCCCTTTTTGCTTACTATAAGATTTCCCAGACCGTCGGAATAAGATATGCAATCATCCGGCAAAAGCGATATTATATGAGCCGCGACCGCGCTCTCGTCGCCGGAGCAGCCGTCCTTTGCGCAAAGTGTTTTGAGCATGTCAAACATGATTATTCCCCCTTATTCAGCCGCAAATTCCGCTATCAGCCGGGCGGTGGCTTCTATGTCCCGTATATCCACCGCCTCGGTCGGGGTGTGCATATATTTAAGAGGTATCGACAATGTGCAGGAGGGTATGCCGCCCTTTGTCACCGAAATGCTGTCGGCGTTCGTGCCGGTCCTGCCGTTCATCACCTCAAGCTGATACGGTATCTGTTTTTCTTTGGCGATGTTAATAAGCGTATCGGACATTTTTCTGTCAAGAGAGGGCGCGACGCCTTTCATTACGCCCTTGCCCATCTCGCCGCATTGAAAGCGTTTCGCGTCGGGAGTATAGGCAAAGCTGACGTCCATCTCCAAAGCAAGATCCGCGCCGGAGTTGTATGCGGCTATCTTAGCGCCGGCCTCTCCTGTTTCCTCCTGAGAGGAAAAAGTGACCGCAATATCGTATTTTAATTTTCTGCCGCTGAGCAATTCCAACGCGTAAAGTATCGAGATGACCCCCGCGCGGTCGTCTAACGCGCTGGCGGTAATAATATCGTCGGTAAGCTGTGACACAGGAGCGTCTACGGTTATCCTGTCGCCGAGCGATACCGCGCCGTCAAGCTGAGCTTTGCTGTATCCGGTATCTATGATAATATCTTTCATTCCCTCTTTTTTTACATGAGGAGGAAAGGTGCTTATAACGCCCTTTATCTTTTTTGCGCCGTGTACAGTCACCGTCTGGGCTGAGAGTATACGCTCGTCTATCCCGCAGGGAGAAGCCTTGATAAAGCCTTCGTCGTCTATATAGCTGACTATCAATCCTACCCTGTCTATATGCGCGTCTAAAAGCAGCACGGGCTTATTGTCGCTGAAATTTCCTATCTTTCCGAAAACGTTGTAAAATTTATCTATCCCGCAGTCGTCCGTGTATCTGCTAAGCAGCGACAGCGCCGCCGCCGATGCGGAAGATTCATCGCCCGAAACGCCGTCAGCCGAGCAAAGCTGCGCCGCGACCTTTTTTATATCCACAAATATCCCCTCCGTAGTTATTATGCCCGTATTCGGTATATCCGTATATATTATATAAAAAAATTCCTTTGTTGTCAACAAAAAACAGCCTCCCGAATAAAAACGAAAGGCTGTTTTATCTCACTTTAAGTTTTTCAGTCGTTAGAAGCGGCGTCTCCGGCGTTTTTCTTTTTTACCGTTTCGCTGTGTATCCACATTTTTATAAGCACGGTAGCGTACAGTATGCCCGACAGCGCTAATGCTCCGGCGCAGACGAGTATGAGGACGTTCGACTGTATCTCCCCCGGTTTGAAGAACGCCGGAAAGAACAGTATCAATATTACCGCCACATATATTATCGCGGTGCAGACCTTGCCGTACCAATTAGCGCCTTGCAGCTTGGTATTTTTCTTTTTCAGCAGGATAAGCCCCATTATTCCCATAAAGCCGTCCTTAACAGCCCACAGCGCCACCAGCAGCCACATAAGCGGGTGACGTATCGCAAGGCATACGAACAATGTACCCTGCGTCAGCTTATCCGCCAACGGGTCAAGGAACTTACCGAGCTCTGTTATCATATTGAATTTTCTTGCGATAGTGCCGTCGAGAAAATCCGTAATGCCGGATATAACGACGATTATCGCGGCAAAGTAATATTCGCCGTTTGTACCCGCCGTAAGATACACCCACGCAAATACCGGTATGAGTGCCAAACGGATAAGGCTAAGTATATTAGGTATGGAGAATATCTCTTTCTTGTTCAAGCACCCGCCCCCATTCCTTTTCGCTTTTTGCATATAAGAGTATTATACTATATTCTTTCCGAAAAATCTATGCCAAAAATTGATTTTCGTCAAAAATCACTAAATAAAACTCAATTGGGTATATAAAGTGTAGTTTTTGCTGAAAATCGGACATTCTTGGCTTATTTTTTGCGCTTCGCCTGTAACTCGCGCTCGAAATCCGTCTGTGTGTCTGTAATACGATAGTAGACAGTATAAAGATCCTGCACGGAATTTTCCAGATAATAATAATGCCCTATGTACGGGATAAGCAGGCAGAGCAACAATGCGGACAGCGCCAGAAAGGAAATATTTATCTTCGTCAGCAGCAGCGAAATAAGAAACATCAAAGCAAAGCCTATTGTCACTATCAGATGTATCAGCCGCTCATGCTGGTAAAATCCTATGCGTATAAGCAGCTGCTGTGCAAGCTCGTTCTTGTCGGCGTCCGGCTGTTCGGCTTTTTTGAGTATATACGAGCGGTATTCCTTTATCTCCTGTTTCATGGCTGCGCCTCCTGTCTTTATAGGATATTCTACCACAGTTTTCTTAAAATTTCAAGAAAAAAATCACCCGCGCCGTCAAATCGTTTTTACCGGAGCGGGTTATTTTTACAGAGTACTGATATTATCACTTTGAAAGGCGGTATACACCTAGACTTTTGGTTTATCTGCCGCCCGCGTTTTTATGAGCGTTCTTATTCTTTATTTTTCTCTTTCATCCATTTTATTACAGCCCTGATATTTTCATAGTATTCTTTTCCGGCCATTTCCTTTTTTCTGTCCAATATCAAGACAATGCGGGTATTCATTACACCCATATCAAGATAGCCGTGTGCGAGCGCGTAAACTGTTTGTTTATCATATATTCCCGTATTTACGCCGACGCAGAAATGCTCTATCCGCGCGACATAGCCGCTGACGTCTTTATAACGGGAGGATCTAGGTTCTTTAAGTATCTCTTTCAGTTCGGCAATGCCGATATGATTAAGACTATCTAACGCGCTGTCCTGAAGCAGCAGATACGCGTCCAGCGTCGCCTGTTTGCGGTCGTGTATCAACGCCTTACTGTAAGTGTAGATAGAAAAGATTATCGATACCAGAGATAATACCGCCGCAACGACGGCAACGATAATATTGGCCAACTCCATTTTGCCATCACCTCAAAATGATTTTATCACAAATTGTTGTAGGATGTCAAGTGATTATCGGATAAGATACGCCTTGCGCAGAAAAATAAAAAGTGCCCGTGGTGAGGGCAGATTTGCTGCAAAAAGAACGGCATGGAATCTGATAACATACATAACACGACCCCACCGAACGAGCCGGTGGGGTCAATATCAGTTTTAAGTTTTTATCAGTCAAGTCTTGCTCTGAGGTCTGCAAGCTCCTGCTTTAATTCCTCGGGCAGCTTGTCGCCGAACTGCTTATAGAATTCGCCCATTTCAGCGACCTCTTTCTTCCAAAGGTCCTTATCTACCGCTAACAGCTTTTCTTCGATCTCGGGAGTTACCTCGTCCTCGATACCCTCAAGATTGATGTCGCCCTTCTTGGGAAGATATCCGATAGGAGTCTTCTCGGCGTCGATAGTGCCTTCACACCTCTTGATTATCCAGTCGAGCACTCTCATATTGTCGCCGAATCCCGGCCACATGAAGTTGCCGTTTTCGTCCTGCTTGAACCAGTTTACATTGAAGATAAGAGGAGCCTTGTCACCGAGCTTTTTGCCCATTTCCAGCCAATGAGCCCAATAATCGGCCATATGATAACCGCAAAACGGCTTCATAGCCATCGGGTCGTGACGGAGCACGCCTACCGCGCCGGTAGCTGCCGCTGTAGTTTCGGAGGATACCGCGGAGCCTACATAAGTGCCGTGCTGCCAGCTGAACGACTGGTATACCAATGGTGTGGTAGCCGCGCGGCGGCCGCCGAAGATTATCGCGCTTATCGGAACGCCCTGCGGGTTATTAAATTCCGGAGATACACAGGGGCAGTTCTGTGCGGGAGCGGTAAAGCGTGAGTTGGGATGAGCCAGCTTGTTGCCCTCGGCAGTCCACTCCTTGCCGTTTACCTTTTTGCCTGTCCACTCGGTAGCGTTTTCCGGCGGGTTCTTGTCAAGTCCCTCCCACCATACGGTATTATCATCGTTGTTTAATGCAACGTTGGTAAAAATCGTGTTCTTTCTGGTAGATGCCAGCGCGTTGAAGTTGGACTTTGCGTTAGTGCCGGGCGCTACACCGAAGAATCCGTTTTCCGGATTGATAGCGTACAGTCTGCCGTCCGGGCCTTGCTTCATCCATGCGATGTCGTCGCCTACGGTGAATACCTCGTAGCCTGCTTTTTTATATCCCTCCGGCGGGATAAGCATAGCAAGGTTGGTCTTGCCGCATGCCGACGGGAACGCCGCGGTGATGTACTTTACCTCACCGTCCGGCTTCTTAACGCCGAGGATAAGCATATGCTCTGCCATCCAGCCCTCTTTCCAGCCCTGGTAGGACGCGATACGCAGCGCAAAGCACTTCTTGCCGAGCAGAACGTTTCCGCCGTATGCGGAATTTATCGACCAGATCGTATTATCCTCCGGGAACTGTACTATGTATCTGTTTTCGGGATCGACGTTCGCCTTGGAATGTAAACCTCTTACAAAATCGTTAGACTCGTCGCCGAGGTTTTTGAAAGCGTCAGCGCCCATTCTCGTCATAATGTCCATGTTCAGTACGACATAGATGGAGTCGGTAAGCTCAACGCCCACCTTAGCTATCGGAGAGCCGATAGGTCCCATCGAATAGGGGATAACGTACATTGTACGGCCTTTCATAACGCCGTCGTAAAGAGGAGTCAGCTTTGCGTACATCTCCTGGGGATCGCACCAGTTGTTGGTCGGGCCCGCGTCCTCTTTCTTCCTTGAGCAGATGAATGTTCTGTCCTCTACACGTGCAACGTCATTTACGGCGGTCCTGTGATAAAGGCAGCCGGGCAGCTTTTCCTGATTAAGCTGTATCATCTCTCCGGTAGCGATAGCCTCGTCGCGCAATGCCTGAAGCTGCTCTTCGCTGCCATCTATCCAGATGACCTTGTCCGGCTTGGTGAGAGCTTTCATTTCCTCTACCCAATTGAGCACATTCTGATTTTTGGTCATAATATTCTATCTCCTTTTCTTTTATTGCGGAAAGCGTCCGCTGTAAATCAGAAATATCTGATCGTTTACGGTAACAGAGGCAGGCATAAATTATATACCTTGTTCCCCTTATACTATTATAACGCTTTTTTGGCAATAGGTCAATAGGTGAAAGAACATTTTTATAAAATTATTAACGGCGGTACTTTTTTATGCTTTTGTTAAGCATAAGCAGCGCCGCAAGATTAGGCAGCGCCATCAGCGCGTTGAACATATCCGATATCTGCCAGACAAGCTCCGCCCTTGTTACCGCCCCGATAAAAGCCGCGGCGCAGTACACAAAAAGATATATCGGAACGATTTTCTCCCCGAACAGATACACGGCGCAGGTCTTGCCGTACACCCACCAGCCGCCGACCGTGGATATCGCAAAGACGAACACCGCCGCGCCGAGAAATACGCCGGCATATTTTCCCAGCACCTCGGAAAACGCGATAAGCGCCATATCGGTGCCGTTTGTCGATATTTTATCCGCGCCGCTTGACAGTATGCAAAGCGCGGTCATGCTGCACATTACTATAGTATCGAGAAAGACCTGCAAAGCCGCCCAGTTCCCCTCTATGACGGGGTCGTCGGAGCTGCTGTTTGAGTGTATCATCACCGAGCTGCCAAGTCCCGCCTCGTTTGAGAACACTCCGCGCTTTACTCCCCAACTGAGCGCGTTTTGAAGTACCGTTCCGGCTGCTCCGCCCGCCGCCGCTTTAAAGGAAAACGCCTCGGTGAAGATCCGTTCAAAGCACTCCGGCAGCCGCTCAAAATTTATCGTCATTACGCCGATACAGCATATTATATATGCTATAGAGGAAAGCGGTATCAGCCAGGAGGTAAGCCCCGCCAGCCGCTCCAGTCCGCCGCGGGCGAGGAACAGCGCCAGTATTGCGCAGCATAGTCCGGTGATGTATTCCGGCACGCCGAGCGTATCGGAAAGCAGCGCGGCGGAAGAATTCACCTGCACCATATTTCCCGCGCTGAACGAGGATAACACGCAGCACAAAGCGAACATTCCCGCCGCGAGCCGTCCTATCCGCCCTTTCAGCGCCTTTTTGATATAGGCGAACGGCACGCCGCCCTTTTCCTTTCTGAACACCATACCAAATGCGTTCTCACCGTAGCAGGTCGCCATGCCGAGCAATGCCGCCGCCCACATCCAGAACACCGCGCCCGCCCCGCCGAACGCAAGCGCAGTACCTACCGCGATAATATTTCCGGTGCCTATCGTAGTACCCAGCGCGGCGGTAAGGGTGCGAAACGGTGAAATGCCGGCATTCCCGCTTTTGCCGGAAAACAGCGTCCTTTTGAATATCCCGGGCAGACGCACAAACTGAAAAAATCCCAGCCTGACGGTATAAATAACACCCACAGCCGTAAATAATAACAGCATGGGCGCACCCCAAAGTATATTTTCGTTTATCCAAGCGATAAATCCCATAAGTCACCTCTTACATAGGTATGACGAAGTTAAAGCCAAGAAGCCTGTCTGTCTGTAAAATATATTTTGGAAGAGGTGGGTATATGACGGAAAAGCCCGATAAATTATTACTTTTGTATATCGGCTCCGCTGTATTTATATTGTGCGCGGGTATCGGAACGGCGGCGCTGTTTTTGCTGCCGAGGCTGTTCGCTTTGCTTGCCGTACTGCTGGCGGCGGCTATTTTCACAGCGGCGGCGTTTTACCTTGTTCTTTTTAGAAAACACACCGTCTACCGTTTGGAACGCGGGCGGCTTATGATAGTTACCGGAGTAATGGTAAAGCGGACGAGCTGTCTTTATCTCGACAGGGTCACCGTTGTGAACCGCTACAGTCTGCCCGCCGGGGTGAAATTCATGACGGTGCATGTTTTGGGCGGCAGCGCGCTTATTCTCACCGGAAAAATAAAGATTTGAATTGACAATTTCGGGGAAAGATTGTATACTAAAGAAAAAAGCGAAAGGGTGACCGATATGGAAAAGGCAAAGGTTTATTTTACAAAAAACATTACCCCTCAGACGGTGGTAAAAATGTTCGATATACTTGACATAAAGCTGCCCGGCAAGGTGGCTGTCAAGGTACATTCCGGCGAGGAGGGCAACCAGAATCACCTTAAGCCGGAGTTCATGCGCCCCGCTGTTGAACATGTCGGCGGTACCGTGGTGGAGTGCAACACCGCTTACGACGGAGAGCGCAACAGCACCGAAAAACACAAAAAGCTCATCGCGGCACACGGCTGGACAAAGCTCTTCAATGTGGATATCATGGACTCAGAGGGACCGGATATGAAGCTGGAAATACCTAACGGCAAGGTACTTAAAGAAAATTTTGTCGGCAAAAACCTCGCAAACTATGATTCCATGCTGGTATTGTCGCATTTCAAGGGACATCCGGCGGGCGGCTACGGCGGAGCGTTAAAGCAGCTTTCCATCGGCTGCGCGTCTACTGTCGGCAAGTGCCTTATCCATTCCGGCGGACTTATCACCGACCAGAATATCGTATGGGATCATATGGCTGAGCAGGATACGTTTTGCGAATCAATGGCGGACGCAGCCGAAAGCGTAGCCGAATTTTTCAGTGGTAAAATAGCGTATGTAAATATGGTATGCAATCTTTCGGTAGACTGCGACTGCTGCGCGGTGGCGGAGGACCCCTGCATGGCGGATATAGGGATACTTTCCTCGCTCGACCCGGTGGCGCTTGACAAAGCCTGCCTTGACCTTATCTACGCCTCCGACGACCCCGGCAAGCCGCATTTTATCGAACGGGTGGAATCCCGTCACGGCGCGCATACCATCGACGCCGCCGCAGACCTCGGTTTCGGAACTAAGGAATACGAGCTTATAAACGTCGATCAACGCTAAATAACAAAAATAAGGGGTACGGAACTATCCGAACCCCTTTTTTATTTACTTGAACAATCCGTATTTATCCGTTATTCTGTCCAGCCGTTTTATCAATTCTCCCGAAAGCAGCAATATGAATATCGCGGTCGCCGCACCGTGTATAAGGTCGAACGGCAGTCCCGCCGCAAGCGAGGCTAAGAATGTCTGCACGGTCATTTCCGACTGAGCGGTGAGGAACGAGGATATGTTCATTATCCCGCCGTACAGCACCGTTGCCGCAAAAGCGCCGTATATGCACATGGCCGTCTTCGACCTTTTTCTTGAAAAGATAAGCCCCGCAAAGAAACCGACAAGCCCCATGCCGAGCATTTGCCACACCGTCCACGGTCCTTGGGAGAACAGCAGATTTGAAACCAGCATCGACGCCGCTCCTATTATAAAGCCCGGCTGCGCGCCGAACGCCGCCGCTGCGATTATGACTATAGCGGCTGTCGGCTTGAACTGCGGCAGCATGAAAAACAACTCCCGCCCCGCGACCGCCGCCGCGCACATTACCGCCATGGCGGCGACGTCCTTTGCGGCGGGTTTTTTCTTTTCCAAAAACAATATAAACGGTATAAAGCACTCCGTCAATATCAATAGTGCAACTATCAGATACCCGCGCCCGTCGGTCATAGGCATGGCGACAAGTGCGGTAATTATTATAACGCAGGCGGTTATTATAAGCGCCGTTATTTCTCCCTTGCCGTAACGTTTTATCGGGGTATACCGCGAGATATCATCGTTGCCGGGCAGTATTCCTATCATCAGCAAGACTACCGGAAGTATCAGCATTATATAAGGCATATACGGCGGGAACTGTACCGGAAAAATACCGCTGTTAAGCACCATAACCGCCGCCGCGCCTATTGATCCCGCCGCGGTGCATATTTTTCTAAGCAGGGATCTTTTCTTTTTAGGAACACGCGGCTTTTCGGAATATTCGGCTTTTGAGAAAAATCCGTCCGGTATTATCAAAGGCGAGTATTTATTTCCCGCTACCGACTTTATAAGCTGTTCCGCGGTGTATATATCCGCAACGCCCTCGGCGACCTTTGCCGCGTCGGTGGTGTAAAAAATGTTTCTGGTAAAAAACTCCTCCGGCGGTAAACAGCAGGTTATCTCTCCCCCGAACAATACCGCGCAGCGATTGGCGTTTTCCGCACAGAAATCGTTGTCGTGGCTTACCAGTATCACCGTGCCGCCGTTATTGCAAAAGCTGTGCAGAATATCCGACAGCAGCAGCTTATACTCCGCGTCGAGCCCCTTTGTAGGCTCGTCCAGCAGCAAAAAGTCGCAGGATAACGCGAGCAGCTTTGCGATCGCGGCGCGCTGACGCTCTCCACCCGAAAGGTCGAGCGGGTGGCGGTCAAGCAGCCCCTCCAATCGGCAAAGCTTGACAGCGCCGTCTATCCGGCTTTGCTTTGCGCCGGTGGAGGTAAGCTCTTTAAGCACAGTTTCTTCGGAAAACAGCAGCGCCGTTTCCTGCGGAAGAAAGCCGAACTTGGGCTGCTGTTCAAAGCCTATCCTGCCGCTTATCGGGCGCAAATTCCCGCAGATAAGCTGCAGCAGCGTAGATTTTCCGGCGGCGTTCCCTCCGGTAATCGTCAGCAGCTCGCCCTCAAAAATATCCAGCGAAAGGCCTTTGATGACCTCCGTACCGGGATAGGAAAAGTATAGATCCCGCAGCGTGCAGAGCTTTTGCGGCCGTGTTTCTTTTGTTTTCTTTTCCGGCAAGGTAAGCGTATGCGTAAGGCTGTAGCGCTTATACCACTCCTTGCCGTCCTTTACCGAGATGGGATATTCTCCGGTATTTGCGGCTGCTGCCGCCTGAGTATGGCATGGCAAAGCCTTAAGCATAGGGTGGTCGGATCCGCTCAGCTGACGGGGTATTTCTTTCGGCGTGCCGCTATACAATATCTTCCCGCCGTCCATTACTATCATTTTATCGGCGAGCGACATAAGCCGCGGTAATCTGTGCTCCGCTATCACAATAGCGGTACCGAGTTCGTTATTTATCCTGCCGAGCAGGTCGGTAAGCTCTTCCGCCGCCGTCGGGTCAAGCTGGGACAAAGGTTCGTCGAGTATCAATACGCGCGGGCGCATCACAAGCAGCGACGCTATGGAAATTATCTGCTTTTGCCCGCCGGAAAGCTCGTC
>CANRII010000016.1 GCA_947630685.1 uncultured Ruminiclostridium sp.
GTCGCTACGCTCCTCGTTCAAACAGAAGCTTTCATTTTTTCTAATTAAACGGTCTCACATCATTGACAAATGGACAAGGGTAGCGCGCTTGATTTTATCCGAAAATATTGCTATAATTATATCAGCCCGACGATTTAACTTTTAGTATATCCAAGCAAAGGAGTGACAGGCTTGCTTAAAATAGCGGTATGTGATGATGAGCAGGAGGCTGTAGACGAGATCTCACAGCTGGTATCTCAAATACTCACCGAGAGCGGCGAGGAGATCTTAGTATCCGGATTTTTAAGTGGTGAAGAACTGCTTTGCGGCGGGCAGTATGACCTTATCTTCCTTGATATTGAAATGCGTGGGATAGACGGTATAAAGGCCGCACAGCGTTTAAGGGAACATGACCTTTCGGCTGAGATAGTTTATGTGACGAATTATGAGAAATACGCTTTGGAAAGCTTTGCGGCACACCCGTTTGACTTTGTTGTAAAGCCGATAACAAAGGACAAGCTAAGCGCCGTAATAAACGATTTTATTTCAAGCCGCCGAGATAACAGGGGAGTTTCGCCCGTCATTGAGCTTAAAAGCGTTGAAGGGATACTTTCGTTGGAGCTTAACAGCATATATGCTTTTGAAACCTCCGGCAACCGCCGCGTTACCGTACATACAGAGGACAGAAAATTCGAGGTAAAAGGCGCTATAAACGAGATGATCTCACTTATAGACCCGCACAGATTTATTTCGCCCCACAAGAGCTTTATAATAAATATGGACTATGTCAAGAACATAGTGAACTGCGACATATATATGTCAAACGGACTGATAGTACCGATAGCACAGCACAAGCTGAAAGCCTTTAGAGAACAGTTCGGGAATTATATCGAAAACTACATAAGGCAGGATAAAAGTCTTTAAGACTTTGCGTTTTGTGCTTTGCTGAGTACGGTCAGCAATTTTGCTTCGCAAAAACGCACAAAACTTGAAAGGAGAGAGCTTGCTTTGCAAGCATGGTCATAAAATGGAACTTATTATGCAATCTATAACCGCAGCAGCATTTTATACCTTTGTCTTCATAATGTTTGAACAATTGTATCCGAGAAGGATATTAAAATTTTGGATAAGACTGTTGATAGTCGCGGTAGCTGCGGTCGGAATGGTGGGTATTGGCTTTATAGACGAGCCTTTATTGAACTTTGCTTATTCCTTTGCCTCAATATTTACACTTAATCTTATATTGTATAAGCCAAAAGGAAAGAGCTTTTTGATATATGACGTTATTTTACTGATAATTATGCTGCTATCGGACGTGCTGACAGGAAGTCTTTTATCGCTTGTGCTTGATATTAAAATAGACAGCGTGCTGCAAAGCGAATGGTACAGGTTAGCCGGAGCGATAATGTACTGTATATTTTTGTTTATATTTTTCAAGATATATATTTTCTTTGTACCCAAAAACCGAATAAAGAAAATTAAAGTGCAGGAATTGATATTTTTTATTGTGCTTGTCTGCGGTGAAATATTATTTTTAAGACTGATAGACAGCTATGTTGTACTGACAAAAGGAACCTATGAGCTTACCATGATCTTATTATCATTTCTCGCTTTGGATCTATATCTTGCATATCTGCTTAACAAGCTGTCACAGGGCTATCTGCTGGAAAAGCAATACGAGCTGGTCGAACAGCAGTCGCGCTTACAGCTGGAGGCATACCGTAATTTAAGCGAGAAATACGCCGACTCACGAAAGGTAATACACGACGTCAAAAAGCATATCGCGTCATTGGAGGGGCTTATACAGACTGACCCGCAGGAAGCGATAAAGTACAAGGCGCTTATGGAAAAAGAACTGAATAAGCTGCTGCCGGTATTTGATTTTGACGACCCGATACTTAACGTTGTTCTTAACAGCAAGCGGTTGATCGCCGATAAGGATGGCATAAAATTCAACTTGGATATACGGTTTTCAAGGCTGGATTTTATGACCGAGCTTGACAGGACAGCTATCATTTCAAATCTTCTCGATAACGCTTTTGAGGCGTGTGAGGAGCTGCCGGAGGATAAACGCTTTGTCACGTTCAGCATTATCCGTCACAATGACCTTATACTTATCTATACCGAAAACACCTTCGGCACGTTAAAGCAAGAGAGCGGGAAATTTTTAAGCACCAAGGACAAGCATACCGGACTTGGGCTGTCCATAGTACGCTCCGCCGCCGAAAAATATAACGGGTATCTTTCTGTCAGGACAGAAAACGATAAATTTGTCGCCGAAACGGTGATACCGATAAACGATCCGGAAAGTAAAAACGATAAATAAAATCGGCTGCTTTTTGATTTGATATTAATTATCGATCAGCTCAAAAGCAGCTGATTTTTTTGTTTTTTCAGGCGTTTAATGCAAATACGAGGCGTTTAATGCAAAACTATTGACTTTTAGTAAAGAAAAGTTTATACTTTGAGTAAGCAATTGTATGAGCTTATCACAAAAGGCGCAGGGTAATTCTGCCGTTTACGCTGATAAATCGCTATTCACGATGGCAATATTGTAAATAAAAAAGTGATGGGATATAATTAAGGCGGCGGAGCCTGCTCGGTTTGAGCGGAAATTTGCCAAAGAGGGATATCATTATGAAAATTAAGTCTAAAAAGCGTATAATTTTTATTTCGGCAGGAGCGGCATGCCTGCTGATCACAGCGGCGCTGCTTTTCTCCCGCTTTGCTCCGATAAGCTTTGACAAATGGATATATACAAGTGTTTTAGGCAAGCAGGACTTTGAGAATCAGATGTATCTCGATAACGTCGGAAAAATGTTCGAGCGGTTCGATATCTGCAATTTGTGCTTTTATAGAACGGACAGCCGCCTTGAGAGAGGGTGGATATACGATTATGTAAAAGGCAGCTATAGTAACGATGAAAAAATCACCTTTGACAAAGATAAAATGTACGGCGCGGTCGATATAGTGCTGAATGACGAAAAGACCGTTACCGTGAATTTTATAGGTACTCGTCAATGGTATTTTGATTATAAGTGGGAGATCGTTTATAATGACGAACTTCCCGACTTGAATTACGGCGCTGTCTTAGCAGAAGATATACCGCTTGCAAAAGCGTCATCTTCTTAATTTCAGATATAAGGAGCAAAGCGTTAAAACGCACATCGGTTCGGAGGTGTTATTATGTCTAAGATCAATAAACAGGACGTTCTTAAGGTTCTCGTGACGGAGCTGTCCGCCTATATTCTTTACCTGATATTATACCCGTTGGGAGAATTTTTAAGGTCTGTGGATAACGTCTATATATCATATTTTAGTATCATGTTAATAAATATATTTCTCTTTTATATCCTTGATTATGCCGTGGGCATTATTTTAGCTGTGATCATTAAATCAAAAGCAGCATTGCTTTATTGGCTCGGCGGTTTTATATTATTAGGCCTCTGTTATCTTATATACCCTTCCGACCCGAAAATAGTATTCGGCTGGATATTTCTCCATTTTGTAAATCAAATTATATCGTTCCTGCTGGTTAGATCGGTTAAACTGATTTCAAGACGTAAGAAAATCAAAAGGAGCGAGATAGAACCGAAAAAGTGATAGCGGATATTATTACGCTATAAAAATAAGGAGGTATATTATTATGTTCACCACCACAGAGTTTGAGCAATATCGCGAAAGCTGGAGCAAGCCGCCTATATACCCGTGGCTGCCCGAGTTTGAGGAGTGGGTCGCCGAAAAGTACGACGTGACGGTATTCCCCACCATAAGTGAAGAAAGAACCTGCGCCGGTGATGATTGCATCTTGTTCAACTTTGACGTCATCGTATACTCCGACAAGGATTTGTATAGGATATTCGACGGCGATTATCAGAGCAAAAGCGTTTTGACCGCCCTGACCGATAAAGTAAAATCGCTGATAGCGAAATACGACCGGCCAAAGGTAAAGCCGAACGATGTAATAAGAGTGCTCAGGGTTTGCTCATATACATATATATATTTAATTTTTCGCTTACTGGGGACGATATTTCATAAAGAAGAAGAAAAAATCAAACGAGTATTTTCTAACCTCAAGCTTTTTGAACTATACTTAACTCCAACTTGCGAATATCAAATGAGCTGTATTTTTAACACCAAAGCCGAGGCAAAGCAATTTCTATTAAGCGATGAGTTCGACGAGCTGCGCCTTAAAGTCTATGATATACTAAAGCCCTATGACGAGCACAACATATTAAAGCCCGAGCATATACGCTTAGTACCCGACTACGAAGAAAACTTCCTCAATAGCAAAATTTCATCAATGTACGGACGATGGCTGTCGGATATGGACGAAAAGGAATACAATTGGTTTATCGGTACGCTTTTGGAAGGTGAATAAAATGCGAATATGGTTTTACAACGAGTTCAAAGAGTACCGCGAAAGCTGGAGCAAGCCGCCTATTTATTCGTGGCTGCCCGAGTTTGAGGAGTGGATCGCCGAAAAGTACGACGTGACGGTCTTTCCTACTACATTAGAAAGCTCCCCGTATGGGAGCGGTACGATCAAGTACATCTTTTCAATTTATCCTTACTCGTACAGAGATATGTATAGAATCTTTGGTAAAGATTTTGAAAAATTTTCTGAGACAAATGTTTTGATCGGTAAAATTAAAGAACTCATAGCAAAGTATAATGAGCCCGAAATAAGCCCAAATGATATTGTTGATGTAGAGTGGGGTCGTCCATACACTTATTACTATCTGCGTTTTGAATTATTAGACGGAGCGATGGAAAAAGAAAAAGAAAAAATAGTATCGCTCTTTTCTTACTTAAACCCGCTTTGTGTAAAGTTTTACGGCGGACCTCTTATGCCGATAGGATTTATACTTAACACCAAAGCCGAGGCAAAGCAATTTCTATTAAGCGATGAGCCCGGCAAGCTGCGCCAAAAAGTATATGATATCCTAAAGCCCTATGACGAGCACAACGTATTAAAGCCCGAGCATATACGCTTATTGCCCGACTACGAAGAACACTTCCGCAGTATATCAATGTACGGACGGTGGATATCTGATATGGATGAAAACGAATACAATTGGTTTATCGGTACGCTTTTGGAAAGTTAAACGCTCTGATAATAAACCGGACGAATAAGAAAGGTTCAAAATATGAAAACGGAGCTTACAAAAAAGCAATATCGCGCGTCGATTGCGTTATCCATTATAATATACGTTATAACGGTTTTATATGCACTTTTCTTAGTGCCTGTTCTTGACAGCGTCGGGGTAAATAGTGAGGGTATTGCAATTTCGTTTCTTTGCTTAATAACGAATTTTGCCATTGAGCTTATAATCATCGTTATCCCCGCTGCTGTTTTGGCAAAGAAATTTGCTCTTACGGTAAAATGTATGCCTGTGATAATTGCCGCGTTATTGTGTCCGTTTGCGATATTTACCCCTCCGGCGTGGTACCTCTTGGTACTGACTGCCGCATGGGGAGGCGGCATATTATTCGAGGTCGATGCTATGTCGTCGGCGATAGCGTCTTTATTCGTGACCGCACAATATGCGCTTATCATATACATAGTAATATTGATTTGTCAGCATAAGCGCAAAAAATCTTCGCCGCTGGATATGTCGGGAAAGGAGCAACAATGCAAAAAGTCTTAAAACGTATCGGCAAAGGCTTAGCGATTATTTTTTCCGCTGTCATCATGCTATTATCGGTAAAATATTTAGCCGAGAGGTGGTTCGGCAGCGATGAAACTAAGGCTTTATACGGGATGAGGGATATTTTGCATTCTTACGTCAAGCCCTGTTCATCTGACCTGTTAGACGCATACCGACAATTTTACGGCTCGGGCAGCATAGAAAACGACGACAAAACAAGCAAATGTATAATGTATGTCTATACCGACGGACCTTTTGAAGAGATAGCTGCCAAAGTACCTGATATGTACGACGATTTTAAGAAGTATATATCCGAGCAAAAGGCGCTGTCACAGCTCGAAGAAATAGAAATATGGATAGATAATAAAAACGACTGGGCGATAAAATTCAGCCCAAAGGATGATCATATAGTATTATCCCCGAATTATAACAGCCCGGATAACGCGGTAGAGCAAGCTTTGTCTTACTGTGAGGATTTTAAGGAAATATCCGTTTTAGGATATCACACTGATGGCATACGCATCCCCGACAGCTTTAATGTGGATTTTTTGACCGGGTTTGAAAAGCTGGAAAAATTTGAA
The DNA here is from genome assembly GCA_947630685.1 of uncultured Ruminiclostridium sp. Taxonomy (GTDB): domain Bacteria; phylum Bacillota; class Clostridia; order Oscillospirales; family Ruminococcaceae; genus Ruminiclostridium_E. The sequence goes on from CANRII010000016.1 coordinate 6,212, forward strand.
ATGAGAGGCTTTTATAAACAAGAATATATGGACATTGTCAAAAGCCGTATGCCGACGCTCGACGGGGTAGAAGTGGTTATAAGTAAAACCTAGCGCACAAAATGGGGGGTCAAAATGGAGCTTACAAAAAAGCAGTTTGTAATTTCGATACTGCCGTCGGCGTTTATAATTATCGCGGCGCGTGTGATTTTTTATGTAGTATTGTTAAATTTATGCGGTAATATCATTGAAATGTTTGCCGACAAATCGGAAATCGGCGTAGGGTTGATACGGTATTATGCTTTTGCCGAAGTCATAGAGGTTATCGTTTTGTCGCTCGGCATTGTGATAGGCGGAATAATCCCTATAAGGCTGATCGCCGGAAGAAACCTCGATATGTCAAAGTATGTTCCGTGGCAATTCGAGCTTTCGCTTGTCGGGTGGATAGTATTGATTGCGCTTGACGTTGTCGGCGGTTTGATTTTTATGTTTATCGGTTTTTGGATAGTCGCTTTATTGGAATTGATAATTTGCCATTTGATTTTTAAGAAAATTTCCGGCGATAAGAAAAAAGCTCGGCTGTTATCTTTATCTGATCCGCTGCTGTATATTGTGATATTTAGAATTTTAGGGTTTATCCCAATAGCGATCATTTAACGGAGAAATTTCTTATGTCAAAAACGACCGAAAAGGAAAGAAAACAAACAAGGCAATTCATAATTGCTGTTCTTTTGCAGATAGCGATAGTGATATTACATCTGATAGTCCACCACGCTTCCGTTGCGTTTGAATGGGATTACAATATTCAAAGCGATCTGTCATTATTTGGAACGCTCATTTTGTCGATCATCGCGATCGGGGGTTTTGATTTATCCTTTCTGGTTGTAGCGGCGTCTGAATTTATCTTCCTTGTTTTTGCTTATGTTATATTAAACCAAAATGTAGTAGTTTTGTACTTCGTTATTTCTTACGGCGGAGCGGAGGATCCTGCACCTTTTTCACATCCTCTTAATATTTTAACTGTGAAATTGATCTTGGACGGAATCGTTTTTGTTTTTTCAAAATGGATAAATTGGGATTAGAGTTTTTTGAAAGGAGCTTTTATGTCACTCAGAGTTATATTTGCACCGAATAGAATGTTAAAATGGTGTTATCAAGCGGAGATATCTGTATCTGACCCTAAGCTAAGACTTAATGATAAAGGAAAGGTAGAAGAGTTTTTCCATTTTGAAAAATTTATAGCAAAAGGTCTTGCAAAACAAGCAGAGGAGCTTTTCCCGAAAAAGAACGTTACTTTGATAGGATACGACTATAAACAATACGACAGAAAATCGTTCAGTTATTATCCTGTCCAGCTGGTTCTTTCGGGAAAATATCAAGGCGTCATTTGGATAAAATGGAAATGCGAAAATTACGACGATTATTTTTTATTTAATTCACAGTTTCTCAGCGATATGGAAACGCTCCCGTCAAGCTATGAATTTTGCAGCAATGAAGAAAACGCCATGCTTTTTGAGCGGTTTCCTCAGCCGCGTTTTGCCGATAATTTATGCAAGACAGGTAAATTAAAATTTTTATGTTCTCCGGGGTATCATATAGGTCCTACAATTTGGTATGAGATACAGAGTCAGATAACCGAAAGGGCAATACAAATGACGGGCATCAATGATATACAGAAATATCTCGGTATTTATGCAACGGCTTTAAGGGCGGATAATATTGATGGATATTCTTATTGCTGTGTTTGGCTTCATTCAAATCCGTATTGGGAAATAGATCATAAATTATTTACATACATTCGATGGAAGTCGAATACGAACAAAGAATATATCACCACGAATGATATAGTAAACAGCGGAGATATAACTGTAGAATTTTCGCCGACGATACCACCTGAAGATATAAAAATAGCTCGAAAAGTTACTAAAGAACTCTTAATATCATATATCAACAGCAACCCGCATAAGCCTAATCAACTGGCGGAGTATGGATTTTTACAGGAGTGATAAACAAAAATCGCCCAAAGTCCTAATCCGATACTATATTCCCGTCGTCAAGCTCGATTATCCTCCGGCATTTTTCCGCTATCGAGCGGTCGTGCGTAACTATCACAACAGTCTTTCCCTTAGCGTTCAGCTCACGAAAGACCTCCATTATCTCAAAAGCCGTCTTTTTATCCAGCGCTGCGGTCGGCTCGTCCGCCAGTATGATATTAGGACGGTTTACTATTGCGCGCGCGATTGCGACCCTCTGCTTTTGACCGCCGGATATTTCGCTGACGTTCTTTTTTATCAGCTCGGATATCCCGACGCTTGCGGCGGCTTCGTTTATCAGCTTTTTCATCATTTTGTACTTTACCGCCGGATTGAAAATAAGCGGATAGGAAATGTTTTCGTAAACGGTCTTATCGTTCATCAGACCGAAATTTTGCAGCACAAAGCCTATCTCCTCGTTGCGTATCTCAGCAAGCGTGTTACTTGAGTACTTTTGCACATCATAGCCGTTTAATATATATTCGCCGTCGGTCGCGGTATCTATACAGCCAAGGATATGCAGCAGCGTGGATTTTCCCGACCCGGACACTCCCATTATCGCGGTAAGCTCTCCGTCCTCTATATTAAGGTTTATGTTTTTCAGCGCGTGTACCGCAATATCGGTGCGCGGATCGTATATTTTATTTACGTTTTTCAAAGTCATCATATATTTTCATATCTCCTTATGACCTCAAGCGAGTTGTCACGTTCGACGGAAATTATCTGTACCGCAGTCATCACGACGGAAAGCATGATTATGTAAACCGAGCTTACCAACGCTCCGAGCGGGCTTATAATATCTGTCTGTAAAAATACGCTGAGCAGCGCGGAAAATATCAGAGCCGCCGCCGCAGCCGCCGCAGTGACCGCAGTTTCACAGGCGAATGCGATAGGTATCAGGCTTTTGCGCTTCATGCCGCACAGTTTGAGCACGGCTAAGCTCTTTCTCCTGCTGTCGAGATTCAAAAATCCGTTTGCCGCCGCGCCTATAGAACCTATCAGGAAAATTATCACGAACAGCGGCAGACTGCATATTATCAGCCTGTTATCGCTGTCGAGCTTCGATACTGACGGCATGGCGGAGCCTACCTCGGTTATCGAATATATATCGTCGCCGCTTTGGTCTGCGATAGTTACTCTGTCGAAAAATTCCGCGAATGGCAATTTATCGCCGATTATGTAGAGCTGCACCCGATAATGCTGTCCGGACTCCTCCGAATCGTTTCGGCCGACGAACGATTCCTGCTTGTCGGGAGGCTGCTGAGCGCCGTATTTGTACATTATTTCTCTGTCGGCGAACAGCCAGCTCCCGCCCGCACGCAGCCCGCTTCTGTTGTTAGATTCGGCAAAGCGGGAAAGATTATCGTCGGTATATTTTGCGGTGATGATAACGCTTATCAAAGTGCCCCGGAAATTGTATTCCATTGTATCGCCGATATTGTACGGACTGCCGAAGCTCGCTATCATCGGTATTTTCCCGCCGTAGTCCTTATTTATGTCGGGCAGCTCTCCGGCGTATGATGTTTCCAGCATTTCGCTGAATTCCCGCGTGTATTCTATCAGCGCGTCGTCGGATTCTAACCGTTCGGAGGCCGTTTGCTCGGCGTAATCATAATATTGCTCGGTTGAGGAGATAGGCGCGTTTGCTTTAAGTAATCCCGGCGTTTGAGCTAAAGAATACTCCCAACTGTTTTCAAAGCCTGCCGGCGTGAGCAGCTTTTGTATGGCCTCGTCGGTTATAGGCGCGTCGGACTGTATTTGAAAGACCGCCATCCTGTTTTCATAATCGCCGCGGCTTATATAATCCCTGAACGTGATATAATCATAAGATGCCGCGAAGAAGTAATTAAAAAGCACGGTTATGAAAAATACGCTTATCATAGTAAGCACCGCTGTTCTTTTCCTTGCCGCGATAAGCGAGTTTATAAGATATATCAATTTCATCTCAACCGTCCCCTTTCACAAGCGAGCGGCCGGCGGCTTTTATATATCCCGGCAATACCGCAACTATCACCGCCGCGGCAAATATCGCAAACGACAGCATATAATCCCATACGTTTATCATGCCGTTCATGCCGCAGACTGCAAGTATATCGGAAAGCGGGAAGATAAGCGGCACGGTCAGCAAAAACGAAAACGCGATATATGTAAACGTCACCGCAAGCATGACTAAGACCAGCGCTTTATTTTTACAGCCGGTCACTCTGAACACCGAAAACTGATACGCGGATCGGGACGCTAGGTACAAAAACAGTCTGAACACCTGTAAAGCCGAAAATACGGCGGAAACTACAGCGGCAATTATAGACACGATATACGACGGGTCCGTCGCGCCGACCGCCTCGACTAACTGAACGGAGCTTTGTAATGCGTCGCCGGCGGCAGTCATTTCTTCTTCGGTAAGCGTGCGGTCAAAGATGATATTAAGCGAAGTAAGAGGATAATTATAGGTGTGATAAAACGCATACGGAAGTATAAATTTATCCGACAGACCTATAACGGTAAGCGTCGCCCCGACCGACGGAACGGTTATTTTCTCTCCGACGGTGAGCAGACTGTTTTTCGCCGCTATTATAAGATCGGGCGCTGTGCTTACCTCATCTTCGGTAAGATCTCTGCCCTCGCTGACGCGGTAAAATTCGTTTATCGCGGGACTTATCGTTTCCCATTCCTTTGGAAAGCGGGCATACTGCGGAAAGCTGCGTATCTCGTTTTGGTGATCGCCGTCTGTATACATAATGCTTTCCTGCGTTTGCGACGGGTCGGCAAACTCAAAGTATCTGACCGCGGGCAGGGAAGCCGCAAACCGCTCGGGAAACTCCTCGCACAGCGGGTTTACGCCAATAGTATAATGATCCTCTTCATAAAATAAAGCGGAACGCTGAGCCGCCGCGCTGAACGTAAAGCAGGTAATAAATGCAAGAACGGATAAAACGCTTATCAATAGGATAGCTATGTTCAGCCGGATATTATGCTTTATCCATGTGGTAAGAACGCTTTTATATATGGTAAGATATTTCAACGCTGCTCCTCCTTATTTTTGTATTTGTCAGCCTCTTTTTGCCGAAATCAACAAGGGTATCCGGCAAGGGCTTTATCAGATTATCTGTATTATTTAATATAATACAATTATAAATCCTCTGCGTGTGATTGTCAAGTGTTTTTTGAAAATTTTATGCCGGCAGGGGTCACAGGCTCCGCCGAACCTTACTTATTGGGGCTTGTTGACTTTGTACAAAGAAAAATGATATAATGTTTTTGAAAAAAAAGACCGGAAAGGAGCAAAAGAAATGCTTAAAGCGGCTATCTGCGACGACGAACCTGTTTTTTTAGAAGATTTCAGAGAAAAGCTGAACAGCTGCGCTGCTAAATTTCATATAGACGTTGATTTGATTTCATACGATAACGGTCGGTCGCTTACAGCGGATCTATCTGAATATGACGCGGTTTTCCTTGATATAGATATGCCCGATATCAGCGGCTTTGATATAGCCGAACAGATAGGCGGCGCTTGCGATACGCTGATCATTTTTGTAACGTCGCATGATGAGCTCGTTTTTTCCTCGCTGAAATTTCGCCCGTTCAGATTTATCAGAAAAACATACCTTGAAAGCGAACTCCCCGAAGCTCTTTTATCGATAAAAGAGGAGATCGCAAGAAGAAGATCGGAAAGCAAATTCGCTATCAAGACAAAAACAGGGGAGAGCTTTGTAAACTTGCGCAGCGTGATCTACATAGAAATTTACGGACATTGGCTGAGAGTGCATGTAAAGGACGGTAAGCCGCTTGAGTGTTACGGAGCTCTCACTTCTCTTGAAAAACAGCTTGACGAATACGACTTTGTAAGAACGCACAGAAGCTTTTTAGTCAACAGCAGGTATATATATTCTATCGAAAGAAATCAGGTAACGCTTGACGACGGTACGATAATACCACTTAGCCGCTACAAAGCAGAAAACGTAAAAAATAAATTCAAGGAACTGTTTCGGAGTACATTATGAATGACATTATCGAAGTCTGCGCCGCGCTTATTGAGTGCTGTATTTTTGTAAGATTATGCAACGGCTATCTTGATTTCAAGAACGAAAAAATGAAATGGCTCAAAACACTTGCTTTCTATATCTTAATAACCGCAAACGATATTATTTTTTCCGGACTGGACGGATTTGAAAATCTCTGTATTCTTATCCTTCTTGTCATTTTCTTAGCATATACTTTTATATTTATGAAGGGCAAAGCGTGGGAAAAGCTGTTGGTATCCATACTTCCGACTATTACCACTCTTCCGATAAATCTTGCTGTAATGGCGCTGTTTGGCGTTATCGCTGACGGAAATATGAGTGCTGTAATGCCGGGCGGAGCGATGAGAATACCCGTTTTATTTTTCTCAAAGGCTATATTCTTTTTTGTTTGTGAAATAATCATAAGAATAAGAAAGAAACAATACCGCTCCTTAGCAAGCTTTCAATGGATACTTCAGCTTTCCTGCTTTTTGATATCTTTTCTCATTTCTACGCTGCTATGGAATATTTCGCGCCGGCAGCCGGAAACATCCTCGCTTTTTTTAGTAATATTCCTGCTTATAGGTACGCTCAATGTCTTGCTGTATGTAATTATGAATAAAATGCAGCGTGATAATGAAATAAGAGAGGAATACGATCTTCTCAAAGCCAACATTTCCTCGCAAGAAAAATTAGCGATAGAGACGAAAGAGCGATATTCCGAAGTAAAAAAATTAAAACACGATATGAAACATTATCTGACTGCGGCTGCCGGGCTTATTTCCGACGGCAGACCCGACAGCGCAAAGGATTATATAGAGAAAATATTAAAAGAAAAAGTAAACTCTTATAACGTCGCAGTAAATACCGGCAACGCGGTCATAGACGCGGTGATAAACAACAAGATAGCATTATGTAATTCTAAAGGGATCAACTTAAAATGTGCGATAGATACGCACTTTGATAACACGAACGATATAGATATAAGTATTCTGCTCTCAAATCTGCTCGATAACGCCGTGGAAGGCTGCGATTTGAGCAAGCCGTATATGGAGCTTATAATAGGGCATAAAAAATCCATGACGTATATCGCTGTTAAAAACAGTATTTCAAGATCGGTGCTTTCAAACAATCCCGGACTTAAAACCGACAAGCCCGATAAAAAAGAACACGGGTACGGGATAAGGTCGATAAAGGACATCGCAAAAAAGCATGACGGCAGCGTGGACTTTACGGAGAAAGACGGCAGATTTATTGTTGAAGTCTGGCTAAAAACAGACAAATAACGCCTTTTTGATATAAAAACCTGCCGCTGACTCGAAACTTGTTCGGTCAGCGGCAGAATTATTTGTTACTTTTTTAATTGCTTTGTGCTTGGGAAGAAGCGTTGCTTTCGGCAGTCTCAAGCTCTTCGGCGGTGACGTATTTGTCGGCCGTCGGCTCTTCCACGGGGTATTTGTCTTTGGAATAGGTGTCCAGTTTCACCGAAAGTATCTTTACTTCCTCTTTCGGTCGCATATTGTTCGGGTCGGATTCCCGCCAGAGTATTTTATCCAGCGTGTCAAAGCCGCTTATCACCTGACCGAAGACCGTGTAGTTTCCGGCAAGCGCGGCAACGCTTCCGCGGGAGCGCAGCGCCGCTATCAGGTCTTCCGGTATCACCTGCTTGCTGGTTTCGGTATCGGTGTAGCCCCTGAGCTCTTCCATGTTGTCGTCGGTCATCTCCACCGCACCGGCAAAGAAGAATCTGCTGTCGCTGTAGCCCTCGTTATTTTTCGTGCCGTTGGTGGAATATCCGAGCAGCGCGCCCTTGAACGGCCATAAGTCCACCGAACACTCGTTCGGTATGAAATTGCCGTCTTCGGTAAGTCCCTCCGTGCCCTCGTCATTCGACGCGCCGGTTATGCCGTAAATGCCCTTTTGTATCGCGAAAAACGGCTTATCATTGTAAAAACCCTCTTCCGCTCTCTTCTTGAAATTGGATATGGTATTAGGCGCATATTCGGTATAAAGCACCGCAGTCATCGTTCCCTCGGTGGTGTCAAAAACCGCAACGTCCATTCCCTCGGCAGGCTCTTCCAGCTGGACCAGCCTCATCTCTTCAAAATTATAGCTTCCCATCGCATTTGTACTCTGTTGTGCTCCGAAAAGAGAGCATCCGCTGAGCATAGCTGCGGAAAGTACGACCGCAAACGCGGCAATAAATTTCTTTTTCAATTCACTATCTCCGTAACATAAGATTTGTTTTTGTTGCTTTTATAAATTATAATTCAATCTGCGGCAAAAGTCAAGTGCAGATATTATTCCGCTGTTTTCTCCGGTTATACGCACTTTGCTTCAAGCTCTTTTATCAGCTTTTGTATTTCATCGACCGCGTCGGCGGCGCTTACCTTTACGCTTACGCTCTTGTCGCGGGTGGAAAGCTCGATACAGCCGTCCTTAAGGTTGCGCGGGCTGACTACAACGCGGATCGGTAATCCCAGCAGATCGGCGTCGGAAAACATGACTCCCGCGCTTACCTTGCGGTCGTCGTACATGACTTCAACACCGCTGCTTTCCAGCGTCTGATACAAAGCGTCCGCCGTGTTTTTTACTTCCTCGTCATCGGCTCTGACAGCGCAGATATGCACCTGCCAGGGAGCTATCGAGATAGGCCAGATAGGACCGTAGTCGTCGTGGTGAGCCTCGCATACGGCTGCGGCAAGACGGCCTACGCCTATACCATAGCAGCCCATGATAGGATTGTGCGACTCTCCGTTAGCGTCCAGATAAGTCATGCCCATAGTCTTTGTGTATTTTGTACCGAGCTGGAATATATTTCCGACCTCGATACCGCGGGAGACCTTTATACTGTGCTTGCCGCAGCAAGGGCAGATACCTCCGTCGGTTATCTTGGCAAAGTCGCCGTATTCCTTTATATCGGCGTCGCGAGCGGGCGAAAAGCCTTTATAATGGTAATCCGTTTCGTTCGCGCCGCAGACAAGGTCGTTTTCTCCCTGTAAGGATCTGTCATATAAGACCGTGCAGCTTTCGGTTATCCCGACAGGGCCGATAAATCCGGCGTGCAGTCCGCATTCCTCGGTGATCACCGCGGGGTGGAACTCGCAGCCGATGTAATTTCTTACCTTGGTCTCGTTCACGTCAAGGTCGCCGCGAACGAATACCACAATATAAGCGTCGTCGTCGTTTCTCTGGTAAACTACCGCCTTGACGCTCTTTTTAGGATCGGCGCCGAGATATTCGCAGACGTCCTCTATAGTATGCTTATCGGGAGTGTGTACTTTTTCAAGCTCGGTGTTCTGAAGCGTGGATACGCCCTCGTATATGCACTCCGCCGCCTCCATATTAGCGCTGTAGCCGCATTCGTCGCAGATAGCTATGCTGTCCTCTCCTATCGGAGTGAGCAGCATGAACTCATGGGATACGTTTCCTCCCATCATACCGGAATCCGACGCTACCGAGATGACCTCCGGCACGCCGGCGCGGCGGAACACGTTTTCATACGCCTGATGACATTTCGCGTAATACTGCTCCAGATCCTCCTGAGAGGTATGGAAAGAATACGCGTCTTTCATGGTGAATTCACGCACGCGGATAAGTCCGCCTCTCGGACGCGCCTCGTCGCGGAATTTTGTCTGTATCTGATATATCATGAACGGGTACTTGCTGTAGCTCTGACCGTATTCCCGAACAAGCTGCACCGCCGCTTCCTCGTGCGTCATGCCGAGTACCATCTGACTGCCGTTGCGGTCGCGAAAACGCAGCAGCTCGCTGCCTACGGAGGTGAATCTGCCGGATTCCTCCCACAGCGACGCGGGCATTACTACCGGGAACTGCACTTCCTGCCCGTCTACCTTGTCCATTTCGTCGCGTATTATGTTCTCTATCTTTCGGGTTATTCTTCTTAACGGCATATAGGAAGAAAAAATGCCGTTTGCTACATATTTTATATAGCCGCCTCTTACCATTATTGCGTGACTGTCTATCTGACAGTCGGAGGGCCTTTCCTTAAATCTGTCCCCCACCAGCTTTTCAAGCTTCATTTCTCTTTTCCTTTCTTAAATAAAATAAACCCTGAGCATAGCTCAGGGCGAACGATAACGTCCGCGGTACCACCTGTTTTCGGTATAACCGCACTCTTTCGCTCTGTAACGGGAGCGCCCGGCGCGCCTTTCGGCGGCGGCTCAAAGACGGGAAGGGCGGCTGCTTTAAGGACTTTCACCGTTTGTCCTCTCTCTGTAAAAAGCAGTACCGCCGTTATTTCTTTTCAAAGCCGTTTGATATTTCGGATCATTCCGCGTCGTTTTCCTCTTCAAGAGCGCTGAGATCAGGCTCAAGATTTGCTCCGCAGTTAGGGCAGACTATACTGCCGCTGCTGATAACGTCGTAATCCACCGTTATAGAGTTGTTGCAAGCGGGGCAGGTCAATTCGTACATGTCCTCGCAGTCGTCGCAGCAGCAATCGTCGTCTTCGTCGTATACGCAGTCCTCAAGGTCGGAAAGGCTCTCTTCCATATCGGTCATAACGTCCGCTACGGTGTTTAACTCCTCGTCTATCTCCTCGACGTTGTGCGCGATATCCTCCAGCGCGTCGATAATAGCGGCGAGGACTTTGCCCTCCTTAGTGGAATCATCAAGACCCAGGCCCTCTGCAAGTCCCTTGATATAAGCTACCTTTTCGGATACTTTCATAATATATCTTTCCTTTCTGATAAAGAAGCGGGTTACTTGTTAACGCGCTCCATGTACTCGCCGGTCCTGGTATCGATGCGGATAACATCGCCTATGTCTACAAACAGCGGAACGCGTATCTCCGCGCCGGTCTCCAGCGTAGCGGGCTTGGTAGCGTTTGTCGCGGTATCTCCCTTAAAGCCGGGATCGGTCTCGGTTATTTCCAGCTCGACAAAGTTGGGAGGCTCTACGCCGAATACCTTGCCCTTGTAGGAAAGCACCTTGCAGACCATGTTTTCCTTAACGAACTTGAAATTGTCGTCTAACTCGTTTGCGTTGATAGGCACCTGCTCGTAGGTCTCGCTGTCCATGAAATAATATAACTCGCCGTCGTTGTAGGTATACTCCATATCCTTTCTTTCAACAAACGCAGTAGGGAACTTTGCGGAAGGATTGTAGGACTTTTCTACCACCGAGCCGGTAAGCACATTTCTTACCTTCGTCCTTACGAACGCTGCGCCCTTGCCCGGCTTAACGTGCTGAAATTCGATGACCTGCATTACGTTGCCGTCCTCTTCAAACGTCATTCCGTTTCTGAAATCACCTGCTGTAATCATATAAAAAACTACCTCCGTGTAAATCTATCGGGAATGTTTTGTCCCTTATCTTTATTATTGTACCTTATTTTTCCGCCGAATGCAACCCTTTTTTGAAAATTTTTTCAATATCTGCGAAAAGGCCGCCTTGACTTTTGCAAAATCGAAGATAAAATAATAGTATATAGGTCAAAAATATGGACTCAAAAATGAAAAACAGCGCTTTTTTTGGGAAAAACGCAAAAAAATTTCAAGTATTTTTTACATTTTGTCTAAAAAACTCTTGATTTTTTTTAATTTTTCTAGTAAAATATAAATTGATATATTCATAACGGGTCGACACGTCATAAAAAATTGACGGCTGACGGCAAACATTAAGACGAGCAAAGTAGAGGTACGGAAATGTCAAACAGATTATTTCAGGGCATTGTTCATCAGATGAGGGACACTATAGGGCGAGTCATCGGCGTAATAGACGAAAACGCTACGATAGTTGCGTGCAGTGAGCTTTCGCGGATAGGCACGAATAGTGACTTTTTCGCTATAGAGCTGGGAGATTCACACGATGTCTTTATCCGTGACGGATATACTTACAAGCCTTTCGGGGTACATGTCAAGCCGGATTACGCGGTGTTTATAGAGGGTACCGACGATCAGGCGTCCAAATACGCTTCGCTGCTTGCGATATCTTTATCCAGCATCAAGCAGTATTACGACGAAAAATACGACAGAAACAACTTCGTAAAGAACATAATCCTTGACAACGTTCTGCCGGGAGATATCACGATAAAGGCGAGAGAGCTGCACTTCAACGCGGAGATAAGCCGGGTGGTATTTCTGATAAGCATACTGTCCTCAAACGACGTTTCCGCTTATGACGTGATACAAAATCTCTTCCCCGATAAGAACAAGGACTTCGTGTTCAATATCACGGAAAGCGAGATAGTCCTTGTAAAAGAGATAAAGAGCAATATTGACAATAAGGACCTTGAAAAGCTGGCGCGCTCCATTTCCGACACGCTGTCCGGAGAATTTTTCACCAGAGTTACCGTCGGGATAGGCACACCGGTCACCGGTATAAAGGATCTTGCGCGTTCTTTCAAGGAGGCGCAGATAGCTATAGAGGTCGGCAAGGTGTTCGACACCGATAAGACGATAGTAAGCTACGATAACCTAGGTATCGCGCGTCTTATTTATCATCTGCCCACCACGCTTTGCGAGACCTTCCTTAAGGAAGTATTCAAAAAAGGCTCGATAGAGTCGCTTGACCATGAAACATTGTTTACTATACAGCGTTTCTTTGAAAACAACTTAAACGTTTCCGAGACGTCGAGAAAATTGTTTGTACACCGCAATACATTGGTATACAGACTTGACAAGATAAAAAAATTGACAGGTCTTGATCTGAGGCAGTTCGACCATGCGATAATCTTTAAGATCGCGCTTATGGTAAGAAAATACCTCTCGGCAGACCCGGTCAAATTCTAAAAAAGGGATAGGATGATCCCGCAATATCGCAAAACCCATACGGCGACATAGTAAAGCGGCAGAGTTTTACTATGTCCGCGTTTATGTTTGGAGTATGTTTTTGGGACTATATATGCGGGGATAATTGTATTTTTCCGCCGAAGAAAGCGGCCGGTTTTCCTTTTGGAAAACGAACCGTGTGATCGCTCACAGGCAGGAAGGAAGAAACACAATATTATGGTAGAGTTAAAAAACGTCGACGTTCACTATAAGGACGGGCGCAAGGTCGACGCACTGAACGACGTCAACATAAGAATAGAGGACGGAGAATTTGTATTTATCGTCGGAGACAGCGGCGCGGGAAAATCCACATTGCTCAAGCTGCTGACAAGAGAGATAGTTCCGACTTCCGGACGTGTATTCGTGAACGGGTACAATTTGTCCAAAATAAAGAACAAAAAGATCCCGTATTTCAGACGTTCCATAGGAATGATATTTCAGGATCTTAGGCTGATACCCGACTTGAACGTATATGAAAACGTGGCGTTCGTGCTGAGAGTTACCAATCGCCCGAAAAGAGAGATACGCCACAGAGTGCCTTACGTGCTCAATCTGGTAAAGCTGGCGGACAGGGCAAAAATGTTCCCCGGTAAGCTGTCCGGAGGAGAAATGCAGAGGGTCGCTATCGCGCGCGCATTTGCAAGCAATCCCGGGCTTATCATAGCGGACGAGCCTACCGCGAATATCGACCCCGCGCTTTCGTACGATATAGTAAAGCTGCTCAAAGAAATAAATAAATGCGGTACTACGGTCATAATGGTCACTCATGAGCACAGTCTGGTGGAATATTTCGGCGGCAGGATAATCAGCCTTAAAGCGGGAGAGGTAGTATTCGACGACTATATCGGAGGTACTGCGGAAGATGAGTAATTTTTCATACCTGATAAAGCAGGGCATAAAATCGGTCTGGAGAAACCGTTTCATGTCCTTTGCGGGCTTTTGTGTGCTTACCGTCAGTATGCTGCTGGTGGGATTGTCCGGCTTGGTTATGCTGGACTGCGAGATAATACTTGCCAACGTATCCGACCAGAACGAGATAAGCGTTTATCTTAACGATGACGCGGATATCGAAAAGGTCGGCGAGCAGATAAAAAGCTCTTCGCTTGCCGGTTCGGTTCGGTACATCTCGCCGGAGGACGGCTTGCAGCAAATGATAGAAAGCTACGAGGAACAGCGCACTTTGTTTGAAAATCTGCCGTACAATCCCGTACCGCCGACCTATATGGTGACGGCCAACGATATCGACAGAATAAGCGAGCTTACCGCGACGCTTACCTCTATTGACGGCGTTTATAAAGTAAACGCGCCGATGGATTTTGCAAAATTCATACGCGATATACGCACGGCGTTCACCGTAGTGGGACTGGTGCTTATAGCGGCATTGGGAACGGTCAGCGTCATCATAATAGCAAACACGACAAGGCTCAGCGTATTCGCCCGCCGCAAGGAAATATCTATAATGCGTGCGGTAGGCGCTACCAACGGATTTATCAAAACTCCGTTCTTTGTAGAGGGAATGTTCATCGGACTTATTTCCGGCGTGGCGTCCTGGCTGCTTACAAAGCTCATTTACGAGCGGATATACGATATGCTGTACTCCGGCTTTCAGATGTGGGAAGCATTGGGGATAAGCAGGATAGTTTCATTTGACCAACTGACATGGTATGTCCTTTTGGGATACTGTGTGCTCGGCGCGATACTCGGCGCGATAGGCACCGTGGTAAGCACCGGCAAGTATCTTAAGGGCTGAGCCTGAGGAGGTGCGATATGAAAACAAAAACATTCGTAAAAATGAAACGCGCGGTCGGCGGATTTACCGCGGCGGCCATGGTGATATGCACTTCGCTTTCCTACGGCGGAGTTTATGCGGAGGACGAGCCGTCCGTAGATGATATCGAAAATCAGATACAGCAGATAGAGCAGGAAAACGATCAGCGCCGTGACGAGATAGACCAGCTCGGAGACGAGATATCCAGCAATCAGGCGGCGCTGGAGAACGTCGCAGAGCTGCTGGATAATCAAAAGCAGCTTGTTGATTACTACAACAACTTAGTTTATTACAAGGAACTGGATATCGAGGATACCCAGGCGAAGATCGCCGAGCTGGACAAGAGCATAGAAGAGGTCAAGGGACAGATCGCCGAAGCGGAAAAGCAAGTCGATGAGCTGGAAGCGCAGAACGCTGACAATCTTGAAAAATTTGCCGAGATAGTCCGCGCGATGTATATGCACAGCGATTCCGATCTGTTCGGCATACTTGCGGGCTCGGATAATTTCTATGAGATGTCTGTAGGCACAGAGGTACTGAATAATATAACCGAAAAGAACATAGAATTTATGGACCGGCTCACCGACGATATAAAGCGTCTTGAGGATTACAAAAAAGAGCTTGAAACGCAGCGTCAGAAGCTGTCGGATACTCAGGCGGATTACATAGCGCAGGAGGAAAAGCTCACCTCGGAAAAAGACGAGCTTGTCGGCTTGCAGAACGACAGCCAGTCGGCGGTGGACAGCTACCAAAACGATTATAACAATTATCAGTCCGCTATCTCCGAGCTTGAGCAGCAGCAAAGCGACCTGCACTACATGATAAACGTCAGCGAGGAGGAAATAGCCGCTCTTGAAGAAGAGGTGCGCCAGATGATACTTGCGGCGCAAAAGCCTCCGGAGAGCGAGTTGCAGGACGGCATGGAGTGGATGTGGCCGCTCAGCACGGATTACCACATGATAACCTGCAATTTCGGCTATGACCCGGATATGGACAGATACCACCGCGGTACTGATATCGGCGACGGCGGCATATATGGAGCGAATATCTATTCCACCAAAGGCGGCACGGTGATTATCGCAAACTCCTCCTACGGGTGGAACGGCGGCTACGGAATGTATGTGGTAGTCGATCACGGCGGCGGATATACCTCGCTTTACGCTCATATGAGCGCGGTATATGTAAGCGAGGGGCAGGAGGTCGCACAGGGCGACGTGCTCGGAGCGGTAGGAGATACCGGATGGGCTACCGGACCTCATCTGCATTTCGAGATAAGGATAAACGGAGACGCCACCGACGCGCTGGGCTACGTCAATGTTCCGTGATAACAGATTAAGGGAAAATATCAATGAATAAAAAAGTCAGTTTGGGCGTGACCATCAGCCTTATCGCGGTCGCCTGCGCGATCACCTTTGTGCTGACCATGACGGTTTCGCTGAATATGTATAATTCGATGGTTTCCGGCATACAGGAGCGGGAAAACATCTATAATAAGATAAGAGAGATAGACTCGTTTGTGCGGGTTTCCTCGATCTATGACATCGACGAGGAAACATTGACCGACGGCATAATGACCGGCTACATAACTGGCACCGCCGATGAATATGCGCGCTATTACACCGCCGAGCAGTATTACCGTCTTCAGCAGGAAGAAAGCGGCGTGATAATAGGCACGGGTATGGAAACGCAGATAACCGGTCAGTATCTTGAGGTGACCGAGGTGTACGACGGTTCTCCCGCTAAGGTGGCGGAAATAAAGGTCGGCGACCGTATCGTTGAGATAAACGGACAAAGCCTGTTGGAAATGGACGCCGAAAGCGCGCAGGATTCTTTGCTCGGTGAAGAGGGAACAAGAGTATCCGTAACGGTGCAGGATCCCGACGGCACACAGCGAAGCGCGGTGCTTATACGCCAGCAGATAGAGATACAGTCCGTGCGCAGTCAGCTTATCAACGGCTATGCGTATATCAGGATAACCACCTTTAACGAGCTTACCGCCGAGCAATTTGTCGAAGCGGTGGAAAATTACGAATCACAGTCGGTGCTGGGCTATATCTTCGATGTAAGAGGCTGCTCGACCGGCATAATCGCGCCGCTTGAACAGATGCTCAACAAGATACTTCCGGCGGGGATAATCGCGACCAGCACCGTCGCTGACGGAACGGAATCCAACCTTATCGAAACGGACGGCACGTCGGTCATCGCAAAGCCGATAGCGGTGCTTGCCGACAACTCTACCGCCTGCGTTGCGGAGCTTTTCGCGGTATCGCTGAGAGATTTTGCGGGCGCGTCGCTGGTAGGCCAGATCACCGCGGGAAAATCCGAATTGCAAACCACCCAGAGCTTTAAGGACGGCAGCGCGGTATCTATATCCACCTCTCGGGTAAAGCCCGCGCGTTCAGAAGATTTCACCGATAAAGGCTTAACGCCGGAATACGAGGTAGAAGTAACGGCGGAGCAGGCGGAGATGTTCGAGCTCGGCGATCCGGAAAACGATTTCCAGCTTCAAAGAGCGCTGGAGGTAGTCGCGGCGGAATAAGACCTTGTGCTTATCTTGACGCGTATGATAAAAATGCAAACAGAGGATAGCTGTAAGGCTGTCCGGCAACAATAAATTTTTACGGAGGAATGATCAACAATGGCAGGAAAACAGACAGTAATGACACAGGAGGGTCTTGCGGAGCTTGAAAAAGAGCTGGAGCAATTAAAAACAGTCACCCGACGCGAAATTGCGGATAAAATAAAAGTCGCGCTCTCTTTCGGAGATCTTTCGGAAAACTCGGAGTATGACGAGGCTAAAAACGAGCAGGGTATCGTTGAGGCTCGTATAGCCGAGATAGAGGCGACTCTTAAAAACGTAAAGGTGCTGGATGTTGACGAGCTTTCGACCGAGCACGTCAGCCTCGGCAATAAGGTAGTGCTTAAGCCCTTGGACGGCGGCAAAAACCTCAGCCTTTATCTGGTAGGCTCTAAAGAGGTAGACATGAAAAACGGTAAGATCTCCGATGAGTCGCCTATAGGAAAGGCCTGCATAGGCAAAAAGCTCGGCGAGGTAGTGGAGGTAGAAGCCCCCGTCGGACTCAAACGTTATGAGATACTGGAGATAGACAAGTAATTTTCGGATAGTGGCTATACGCAAAAAGTCCGTCCGTTCATTCGGGCGGATCTTTGTATTTAACAGACAGGAAGGAACAAAATGGCAGAAAACGAAAACATCGAACAGGAATTGACCGAACAGGAAATGTTAGAGCAGCTCGACGAGCAGCACCGCATAAGAATAGAAAAGCTCTCGGAATTAAGAGCCGGCGGATATGACCCTTATCAGGTGACGAAGTACGACGTTACCCATAAGGCGGAGGAGATACGCGGCGATTACGATGACCTTGAGGGCAAGGACGTATCTATCGCGGGCAGGATAACCAGCAAGCGCGGTATGGGCAAGGCAAGCTTTATCGATATCCGCGACGGCAGCGGAAGAATGCAGGTGTACGTTCGCATCGAAGACGTCGGAGAAGACGTATACAAGGGCTTCAAGAAGTGGGATCTGGGAGATATCGCCGGCATAAAGGGCTTTGTGTTCAAAACTCAGCGCGGCGAGATATCCGTCCATGCAAAGGAGATAAAGCTGCTGGCAAAATCCTTGCTGCCTTTGCCTGAAAAGTGGCACGGACTTCGCGACAAGGAGGAGCGCTACCGCAAGCGCTATCTTGACCTGATAGCAAACCCGGAGATAAAGGACACCTTTGTGATGCGTTCGCGTATAATCAAAGAGATACGAAATTTTCTTGACGCAAAGGGCTTTCTTGAGGTGGACACGCCGGTGCTGCATACTTTAGAGATAGGCGCGGCAGCGCGGCCGTTCAAGACTCATCACAACGCGCTGGATATAGATATGTATCTGAGGATAGAAACCGAGCTGTACTTAAAGCGGCTGATAGTCGGCGGCTTTGACAAGGTGTATGAGGTCGGCAGGATATTCCGCAACGAGGGCATGGATTCTACCCACAATCCGGAATTTACCTCAATAGAAATGTATCAGGCGTACACCGATTATATCGGCATGATGGAGCTTATTGAGGAATTATACCGCACGGTCACGATAAACATCTGCGGCACCGACACGGTGACATATCAGGGCAAGGAGATAGCCGTGGGCAAGCCGTGGAAGCGCATGACCATGAAAGAAGCGGTAAAGCTCTACGCAAACGAAGATTATGACAGCTGGAAAGACGATGCCGACGCAAGAGCCGCGGCAAAGCAAAAATCGGTGGAGATAGCCGAAACGGCGACAAAGGGCGAGGTGTTAAACGCATTGTTCGAGGAGTTTGCCGAGGACAAGCTGATACAGCCGACTATTATTTACGATTACCCGGTCGAGGGCTCTCCGCTCGCAAAGCGCAAGCCGAGCGATCCGGCGTTTACCGAACGGTTCGAGTATTTTATCAACGGCTGCGAATTCGGCAACGCGTTTTCCGAGCTGAACGATCCGATAGACCAGCGCGAGCGCTTTACAAAGCAGGCGGAGGAAAAGAGAAAGCAGGGCGCGAACGCTCAGGTTGACGAGGACTTCCTCACCGCGTTGGAATACGGTCTGCCGCCCACCGGAGGGCTCGGCTTGGGACTTGACAGATTTATTATGCTGCTCACGGACAGCGCCTCGATAAGAGATGTGCTGCTGTTTCCGACCATGCGCCCGCTGGACTGATGAATTGAATGGGAAATTATCAGCGGAGATATTCCGGAACTGAAAAAAATAGGGAATAAATCAGAAAGAGGTGCACACTTGACAAGAGCAGATATTTTCAATGTCACCACGCAGTACTATTCTCAATTTTGTTGTACCGATCTTTCAAAATTAAAACACGGCATCTATTTCATCTGCTCTGCGGAAAGGGACAAACTCTTAAAGGGGTACGGCTGCAAATACGCGCTTTATATTTTGCAAAAAGATGATCTGTGCGTAGTATCCTATTCCCCCACGCTTGAAGCTTATGTCAATACGCTGAAGCATAGCGACCTTGACGGTATCCTTGCGGCGGTCGAGGAAAAATACCGTCTCAAAAAAATGCGCTTGCTCGTTTTTCAAGAAGAGACAGTAACGCAGTACGGGGAAGCAAAAGTGTTGAAGAAGAAGGATTACCCCTTTTTTGAAGCGTTTTTCCGAGAAACTCACAAAAACGCCGATCCTAACGGTTGGCTGTCGGATTATTTTTCAAAAAAGGAAGGCTGTATGACCGGATATTTTAAGGATGGACGGCTCGTTTGCGTTTGTGATGCGCCGGATATGCCCTACATGGAAGACCGGATCCGGCATACCGGGATAATGACTTTGGAAGAAGAACGCCGAAAAGGATACGCAAAGCGCACCGCAGCACTGGCAACGCATCGGTTGCTCCAAAACGGCATTTGCCCGCAATGGGAGTGCGATTTAGGAAATCTTGCCTCTTTTGAACTTGCAAAGTCGATCGGATACGAAGAATTTGGGAGAGCCTATATTCTGGAAGCATAAAATCCTTACATCAAGTGGTACAGCTTTTATATCGCGAGATAAAACGGTTTATTAAATCGCAGAATTTCATAGAAGATACAAAAACCGGAAGAAGGTGAAAATATGAGAAAATGTGTTCGCTGCGGAGAGGAAATGGAGGAAGACTTCGTGCTTACCGGCGGTCATGGCAACGTTATCCGTAAGAAGGGCTTGGGCGGTAAAGCCGTTTGCCCGAAAGCGGCAGTATGTCCGAAGTGCGGCGAGGTCTCAGTTTATGTAGATGATGAACAGCTCAAAAAACTTATAAATTAATTTATGCCTACTAAGAGAAATGCTTTCAAACTTAAAACGGGCGATCCTTTCCGGGTCGTCCGTTTTTGGAAAAGGCAGATAAACAAATCGGGAGTTGACAGTATAAAGAGTTTCCTAAAAAGGCGGTGCTTGTATGGAAATAAGGCAAGAACGAGCAGACG
>CANRII010000017.1 GCA_947630685.1 uncultured Ruminiclostridium sp.
GGCGGTGGCTGCACCCCGCGCCGTACCGAAAAGCACAGCCCGTGCGCCTGACCCGCGCCGTGATACGGGTCTTGCCCCAGCAATACCGCCTTGACGTCCTTATAGGCGGTGTATTTGAGCGCGTTAAAAATGCAGTCGGCGGGCGGGTATATCCTGCGGGTGTTGTATTCGTTCACCAAAAACCGCCTGAGCTCTTTGTAATAATCGCTTTGGAACTCGTCTTTTAACAATTCGTCCCAGTCGTTGCCGATGTTTACCATTTTTACTATAATGCTTGCAAAGCAAGCTGTCTCCTTTTTAAGTTTTGTGCGTTTTTGCAAAGCGAAATTGCCGACCGTATTCGGCAAAGCGCAAAACGCAAGGTCTTAAAAATTTATTTTTCAGACTTTTACCTCTGTGATAAGCTCGGGGTGCGTTCTGACATAATCGAACAGATACTGCTGAGCTATCCCCTCGCTGCCCTTTATACATTCCGGCAGACCGTTTGGGTACAGCGCGGCGGTCGCCCGTTTTATCCATACGTCTTTTGGGAATGCGTCTATCTTGTGATACGCAAACAGCAATACGCAGTCCGCGACCTTATCCCCCACGCCTTTTATCGTCTTGAGCGATCCACGGGCGCTGTCGGAGTCCATGCCGTACAAAGCGTCAAGGTCTACCTCGCCGCTGTTCACCTTTTCCACCGCGTCAGCAATATACTTTGCGCGAAAGCCCGCACGCAGCGGAGCAAGCTGCTGCTCAGTAACTCCGGCAAGCTCCTTTTCGGTAGGGAACATATAGCCGAAATCCGCCTTTTGGCCGAAATTCTCACACAGTCGGCTTATAATGCCGGTTATCCGCTTTATATTGTTGTTTTGCGAGATTATAAAGCTGATAAGCGTTTCAAACGGCGGTTGTTTAAGTATTCGTATGCCACTTTTTTCCTTACATGCCTTGCAAAGAAAATCGTCCTCCGACAGCGTTTTGATTATGCTGCCGTAGTCGGTGTCAAGGTCGAAATATTCCCGCCAGAACGGAACGTCGTCATCCTCTATATCGTGCAGCGTCACGGTATCGCCGCGCTTGGTGAGCCGCAGTGAACGCGTCCCCACTATCCCGTGGAATCCGTCCTCCTGTTCGGTCCAGCGAAAGCATTGTCCGCAGAAGAGTATCTGACGCGGATCGAAATTTTTACATTCAAATATGTAGTCCAATTTTTAATTATCTCCGGTTTTTCAAAAAAAGACTTGATTATTTTCTATTAATATAATACAATATAAACAGAGAAATTACAAGAGAAAAATCAATATTTTTTCTCGCGGGAATATCTATGACCGGAAAGGATCGCGTTACAGCGGCGTTTTCGCCGTTCGACACGGTTTGTAAATCAGAAAGGAAAGCAAAATGAGAGAAAGCATACTTACCATACCCGTAAACGAGGTGTTCGAGCCGAGAGAGGGCTGCCCCATCTGCCGCATGAGGGACACCGTCGAGCAGCATATCTGCGAATACATAATGGGCGCCGCTATGATGGAGCCGGACGTGAGAATGGAAACGAATAAGCTCGGATTTTGCCACACGCATTTTGAGCAGCTGCTAAAGCAGAACAATCGGCTGTCGCTCGCCCTTATGCTCAACAGCCATCTTGAAGAGGTGCGCGCCGATATAATCGACAAAAAAGGACTTTTTGCGTCAAAAGATACCAAAGCGAAAAAGGCCGCCGAGATAAGCGACACCTGCTTTGTCTGCTCAAAGGTACAGTGGGGCATAGACCACATGACCGACACCGTGTTTACAATGTTTGTCAAAGACGGGAAATTTAAGAACCTGTTTAAGTCGCAGGAGTATTTCTGCCTGCCGCACTATCAATATCTTATACAGCAAAGCGCGGTGAAAATGCCCAAAAACGAGCGGCCGGAATTTCTCAAGGCTTTAGACGAGATAATGCAGGAATACGCCAAAAAGCTCAATTCCGACGTAAACGACTTTTGCAACAGCTTCGACTACCGCAACGCGGGAAAATTGCACAGCGCCGAAATGGAGCACGTCCGCAGCTCTATAGAGCGGGCGATAATCTTCCTGACCTCCCGCGGAAAGACGGAGGATTAAGAATTTTTAGCTGAAAAATTTATGATTTTTTGGGATTTTTCAAAATTCGGTTGACAAAATGCGCGTTTTATGCGAAAATATATAAGGATGAAAAACGCCGTAAGTGTAAACAGGGGAGGGAGCGCGTTTGAAGCTTTACAAAAGAATAGTCGCAGGGGCGCTTTCTATTGCCTTTTCCGCGAGCCTTATCTCATTGCCTGCCGCCGCGGCGGTAACGCCGGTTTTCTGGGACGGCAGCAGGGCGCTTGCAGGCGGACATACATATTACATAGGCAATGACACGGCGGTAAACGGCGATTTTACCTTGCCGGCCGACAGCACGATGATAATAAGTCCCGGCGCGAACCTTGTCATTCCGGCGGGCAGCTCGCTTAAAATAGAGGGCAGCGTCAATGTTTCACGCGGCGCGCAAATGCTTGCGATGGGAAAACTTAGCACAGACGCGGCTTCTCACTTTACGGTAAAGGGAGAGCTTATCACCGGAAAGAGCAGCGATACCGACTTTGGAGGGAACGTGCTGTTCGATAACGGCGCGTATGTTTCTTTGTTTGGAGAAACTGAGCTGTTACACTCGGCGCAGCTTTATTCTTACGCGTCGGGAGTGACGATAGACGGCAGTCTTATAAGCGCGGGCTACGCGGAGTTTCGGAATACGCTGAGGCTTTATTCAAACACGCAGATAAACGCCGGCGCGACGCTTAAATGCGACGGAATATTCAGCGTTGAAGAAAGCGGTAACGTCGCTAATTCGGGAGAGATGATCCTAGGAGAAGAGGCGTATTACAGTCTTTCGGGAGGATTTGCCAATATCGGCGGCGGTTTTGTCACCGATAATCGAAATAAATATCCCGGCGAGGCTTATCATTCCGACAATATCTCGCTTTATACCACCGACGCGATAAAGGGCATAGACGTTTCCTATTATCAGGATAAATACATAGACTGGGACAAGGTGGCGGCGTCCGGCGTGAAATTCGCCATGGTGCGCAGCAGCTACGGCTATATCAGCGAGGATTCTCCTCCCACGGCGGATAAGTATTTCCATCAGAACGTCACCGGCGCGATAAAGGCGGGGCTGGACGTCGGAGTTTATCACTACTGCTACGCGGAAACGGTACAGGGCGCGCGGGACGAGGCAAAATTCGTACTCAGCCTTATCAAGGGCTATGACATCAGCTATCCTATCGTAATAGATATAGAGGACGACTGGTACATAAGAAACGGATATACCCGCGCACAGCTTACCGCGATAACCGAGGCGTTCTGCGACGAGATACGTGACGCGGGATACCTGCCGATGGTCTATTCCTATGCGAACTGGCTGAAAAATCAGCTCAACATGGAATATCTTGACGAATACGCCGTGTGGGTAGCGCATGTAGGCGTTGACAAGCCGTCGTTTAGCGGAAGATATTATATATGGCAGCACAGCTGGGAGGAAAATATACCCGGCATAGTCGATAAAAACGGAAAGCTGCTGGACGTTGACGGAGATTACTCCTACGTCGATTTCGGAGCTTATATAAGAAACAATCACCTTAACGGGTATTGATAAAACCGCCCTGCATTCGCAGGGTGATTTTATATGACGAATAAGTTAAAATACAAAGATCCGAAAGGAGATAAGCATGGAGAGCTTGGAGCCGAAAAAACTTGCGTTGATACGCATTTTGCAAATTTTTCAGGAATACAGCGATAGTGAACATCCGTTAAAGCAGGAAGATATCGCAAAACATCTTGACAGCAAATACGGTATAGTTATCGAGCGTAAAGCGGTCAGCCGCAACATATCTCTGCTTAAGGAGGCGGGCTTTGATATAGTATCCTCCCGCGCCGGAAGCTATCTTGACGGGCGCGATTTTACCGACGCGGAGCTGAGGATCCTGATAGACGGCGTTCTTTCCAGCAAATACATAGCCGCAAGGTATTCAAAGGACCTTATCGACAAGCTGTGTTCTCTTTCCAGCAAATACTTCCGTTCGCACGTAAAGCACATATATTCCGTCGGAGATTGGGATAAGACCGACAATCAGGCGCTTTTCTATCATATCGAGATAGTGGACGAAGCTATCGAGCAAAAAAAGCAAGTATGCTTTGAATACAACAAATACGGCATTGATAAGAAGCTGCACAAGACCCATCTGCACCATGTAAGCCCTTATCAGCTTATCCTGCATAATCAGCGTTATTACCTTATGGCGCGAAACGAGTATTGGAAAAATATCGCCTATTACAGACTTGACAGGATAACGAATATGACGCTCACCGAGGACAGCCTGACTCCGATAACCGAGGTAGAGGGATATGAACACGGGATAAATTATAAAGAGCTTTCCACCGCGTTTCCGTATATGTATACCGATAAGCCGGAGTGGGTCGAATTGCTGGTCGAAGAGTATATAATAGACCAGATCATCGATTGGTTCGGAAAAGATATCCGCATAAGTAAACTCGATGAAAAGCGGTTCAAGGTTTCCGTCAAGGTAAGCCCGATGGCTATGGAGCATTGGGCGATGCAATACGTCAATCACGTCGAGGTGTTATCCCCCGAATCGCTGAGAAACAGAGTAAAGGACAATTTAGAAGCGGCGCTAAGAAAATATAAATAATACTTAACAAGACGCGTTTCTTAGAGCTATGGGCGGAGTGCTGTTTATAGATGAGGCGTATTCCCTTGTGGACGACCGCGGCGGGTCGTTCGGTGACGAGGCGATAAACACCATCGTTCAGGAAATGGAGAACAGGCGCGAGGATATCGTAGTGATATTTGCCGGATATCCCGATAAAATGGAGGAATTTCTGCAAAAGAACCCCGGACTGCGTTCCCGCGTCGCTTTCCATGTGCCGTTCGCCGATTACGATACCAACGAGCTTTGCGATATCGCCCGTATCATAGGAAAGACCAATGGTGTTGAATTTACAGAGCAGGCTGTAAATAAATTGTCC
The DNA here is from genome assembly GCA_947630685.1 of uncultured Ruminiclostridium sp. Classification (GTDB taxonomy): domain Bacteria; phylum Bacillota; class Clostridia; order Oscillospirales; family Ruminococcaceae; genus Ruminiclostridium_E. The sequence continues at coordinate 5,035 of CANRII010000017.1, forward strand.
GAGTTGTTTGAAGAGGCAAGACAGCAGCCGGACTTCGGCAACGGCAGATATGTACGAAATGTTATCGAGCTGTCTAAAATGAACCAGGCAAGCCGTATTCTCTCGATAGATCCGGATAACGTGACGGATAAAATGCTTATAACTATTGAAGGATCGGACATACAAATTCCGAACGTAAAGCCTAAACAGAAAAAACGAACTATAGGATTTGCTTCATAAATAAAAACGCTCAGGTATGCCTGCCTGAGCGTTATCTGTTATTCCTCTGACGGAGCGTATTTTCCGCAAATGAAGGATATTGCTCCACCTACGATAAATGCCGCTATTCCGATAAGCGTCTGGATATTGAGCCCTATCCCGTCCGGCAATACCGCGTAAAACGAGCCTATCACCAGTCCTAGTATCGCGCTGTATACAAACAGCGAATATTTTTTAAGCAGCGCGGAGATGAGCTTTGCGCCGAATACTATGCCTATCACAACGCCCAGCGCGACCGGTATCAGTATCAATATATCAAGGCTTTTTATCGCGCCTATCACCGTAGAATATATACCCAGCAGCACCATTACGAACGAGCCGGAAACGCCGGGTATTATCATCGCTACCGCCGCCACCGTCACCCCGAGCAGCAAAGTGATAAACAGCAGAACGTTCATCTGATAGGTATAGGAAAGCTCTATATCCTCGGCGTTTATCGCCGCGTCGGTGATTATTCCTATATCAAGAGAGCCGCCCGCCTTTATCGCCCCGTTTTCGGTACCGGTAAGCACGGTTTTATCCGCGCCTAAGCTTTTAACCGTGCAGTTGACGAGCTGCGCGTTATCAAGCTGTACCGGCACCGTCAGCCGCCAGTCGGGTTTTATATCGTAGCCGCCGCCGTTAGATAACGTTATCGTATAACCGCCCTGTACTTGTTCTAACGCCGTGGAGTAATTATCGCCCGTGACCTTATCCAATGCGGTAAGTCCCACCACCAGCGCAAGCGCCGGTATAAACGCGATAAGGCAGGCGGGCTTGAATTTTTCCTTTTTTGTAGCGGTCTTTACTATCAAAGGGATACTGCCTAAGATAAGCCCCATGAAAAACATATTTACCGCTATATTGTAATTATCGAACAGCCAGGTTATTATAAACGAAAAGCCGAGTATGCCCGCCGCTGCGCCGATACCGAAGAAGATAAGAAAAATTATGTTCTTTTTTATCGCGGACAGCTTGAAGCTCAGCACCTCGATGAGCTTGTCGTATATGCCGAACACCACCATCATAGTGCCGCCGCTGACGCCGGGTATCACGTTCGCTATCCCGAATACCGCGCCGTATATCATATTGAGAAGATTTTTAAGCATGCTTTCTCCTTTTTGGAATATCAGAAATGTTTTTTAAGCTCGTGCCAGCCGCTGCATGCGATTCCCAGCACCACCGCGATGATACCGGTGATTATTCCGGGGAATTCCAGTCCCAGCGCGCTATTTACGCCGCCTATCGCACAAAGCAGTATCACCAGCGCGATACACAGCACACAGCACAATGCGCGGTTCATATTGACCGCTCCGCTGTTTATCAGAGCGAATATGCTTTTCCTGCTGCCGGAAATGAACAATGTATAAGTACACAGCGCCGTCGTAATAAGTATCAAAACCGCCGCCGCAGTCTGTCCGGGAGTCATTATGCCGGAGCATACTATCATGAATATCGCGGATACAAGACCGGTCACCGCGCCGCTTATAAGCCGAGAAAGGTAAAATCCGGAGCTTACGCCTTTTCTGCCTAGGAAAGCGGACGGCCGCATTTCTACCCTCATCTCCGCGGTGTTGTCTATATAGCTTACGGCGCAGACGGGGATCACCAATGCCGAAATGAGAGCGGCGAACATCGGCGTGATAGCGCCTATACCGAATATCATATCCGCCAATGCGGTGACGGACGTCGTGATAAGCGCGACCATCAGCACAGAAAGCAGCTTTTTTATATTGCGGTGGAGCTGGCGCGCCTCTTTGAACACCTCTACTATACTGCCGAAGCTGTCGTCGCTCATCACCAGACCGCACGCCTCATATAAACTGCCGGTAGTGCTGTCCAAAGAGGTTATCCCAAGGTCGGAGCGAGTCACGGTATCATACTGCGAATCGTCGAAGCCTATGCACGCGACCGTTTCTCCGGCGCCGCGCAAGCCCTCTATTATCGCGGGCTTTTGCGCAAGCGTGATATTGCTGAATATTTCGGCTTTGGAGAAGTCCGGCGCGGTTTCGGATAACTCAGCCTCGCGCAGCATTTCTCCCGTTATCATGCCTTCGGGGTTTATTCCGAGCTTTCTGCCCATGGCGACGGCGGTCTCCGCGCTGTCCGAGGATACCAGCACCGGCTTTACACCGGCGCGGCGGCAGCCTTGTACCGCAAGCGGGATTATATCGCGGGTAGCGCTCATATAAGCGGTAAGCCCCATAAAGCGGTAGCTTGCGGTGTACAGACTTTTGGGCGGAGCTTCCTCCGCGCTGAGTATCGCGTAGCCGCTCGCCCAGACCTCAAGCCCTCTCTTTGCGAGAACGGCGGCGCGCTGCTGGACCTTGTAAAAGCTGTCCGGCTCCATGCTGCACAGTCCGGTTATCTTTTCCACCGAGCCCTGCACGCATATTAAATATTTGTCCTCGGCGCGGTAAATATTTCCGCCTATCTTATCGTTTTCGTTATACGGGAAAGAGGCTATAGGCTCTTCTTTGGCCAAAGGGCCGATATCCGCGCCGGAAAGCTGAACGTTCAGCAAAAACGCCTGTTCGGTCGGTAAAACGCCGGGTCTTGCGCAGGCAAGCGAGGTCACGGTAGTCATCAGCGCGTCGTTTTGACTGTATATGCCCGCTACCTCCAGCAGATTAGGGGATACCACCGTGCTTTTATCTATCACGAGCGCGGTAAGACCGTTGAGCTTTTCTATATCCTTAAGGCTTTTTATCGCCGCTCCCTTGCGCTCTATCCGTTTAAGCCCGTATATGCAGTACAGCCGCACGAATATCCCCGCCGCCGCAGGGATAAAGCACATTGCCTGTCCTATAGCCGATATCAACAACAGCGCGGGCTGCGGCTCCTTTGCGGTGAGCCAGCCTATTATCAAGAACAGCACCGATAAAACCACGCCCGCCAGCATCACCGGAAGGTAAATTTTGCGCGCGGCGCGTTCATATTCGGTGAAATTCGGGTCGGGCTGATTTTCAAGACCTATCCGGCGCACCCGCGCGGTATCCTCTCCGGTGGCGAATATTCTGGTAGCCGCGCTGCCGGAAACTATGCGGCTTCCCGCATAAAGGCAGCTTGCCTTGGGTTCTTTTCCGCCGGGATCGGCTCCCGCGTGCTTTGCTGCGGGTTCGCGGCTGCCGGTGAGGACGCTTTCGTCCACGGCGAGCTTTGTACATTCAAGTATATGCGCGTCCGCGGGTACTATTTCTCCCGCCTGTAAAATTATTATATCGTCCGGCACTAAATACCTCGCCGCGACCAGCTCCAGCCGTTCTTCCCTTATTACGCGGTATTTCATCTCCGACGCCATCATGCGGCCGTACAGTCTGCGGTTGCAATATCTGCAAAGCGGTATCTTAAGCGCGATATCCGCGGCGGCAAGCACTATACAGCCTATCGCCGCGGCAATATTCGCCGGCTGCGCTATAAGATATATCACAGCGGCGGCGATAAGCAGCAAAAATACCGGACTGAATATCGTTTCCTTTATTCCCAGACGGCGGGAACGGATATCGGTAAAGAGATTTTCTCCGTACATCGAAAGGTTAGCCGCCGCCTTTTCGGCGCTGAGTCCTTTATAATCTCCCTTGAAATTCAAAAATTCTGCCATAATTCTCCTTTTTCCCCTGTTATGACAACTGCAAAAACAAACTATATTAATTATCGCACAAAACTCCCGAAAAATCAAGTATGTTGATAATATTGAAGAAAATTTATTTATAGGGGTGGAAAACGGACAGAGTTTATGATAAAATATTACTATAGTATCGCATAAGACAACGTCGAAAGGGGTGAGGGTCATGCTTGATCTGCTGCTGGGCGCTTCAGGTACCGGGAAGACCCGTGAAATATATAAAAGGATCTGCGGCTGCAAATCGGACACTATCTTTTTTGTGCCGGATCAATTCATGTTCGAGGCGGAAAAGCTGATAGCCTCGGCGCTCGGAGAAAAGACGCTCAAGGTGAAGGTCACCGGATTTTCCGCATTGTCCGAGGAGATATTAAATAAATATCTGCCCCGCAAAAGCTATGCGGACAACACCGCTAAGCTGGTCATTATGATGAGGGCGGTAAGCTCTTTGCGCGGCTCGCTGAGGTATTACGGACAGGCCGCCGGGAAAGCGCGGTTCCCGTCGTTTATGCTGGACGCGGTACATCTGCTCAAAAGCGCGGGTATAACCTCGGATATGCTGGAAAAGGCGATAGAGAACAGCAGCTTTCCGGACAAGCTGTCGGATATTCTGACGATAAGCACATTATATGACAGCCTGCTGACGGAGGTGTACGACGACCGGCATGACAATCTGCTGCTTGCGGCAAAGGCGGCAGAGGAGCATAAATGCTTTGAAAATTACGACGTGTTTATAGACGGCTTTGACAGCTTTTCCGGCTCGCAGCTGAGATTTTTACAGCCGCTTGTTACGATGAGCAAAAGCTGCACCGTGACGCTTACTATCGAAAAGAACAGCGATAAAAGCTGCTTTGAGCCTACCGTTAGGACAAAACGCACGCTGGAACGCTTTGCGGCGGAAGACTTTATCGAGGTAAAGGAAGAGTGGTTCTGTAACGCCGACCGCTACAAAAGTCCCGCGCTTGCCGCATTGCAAAAGGGATTATTTTCCGATACCGCCGAGGATATGAACGTATCTGAGCAGGACAGCGAGGCTGTAGCTTTTGCCGTGGCGCCGGATATCGAGAGCGAGACCGACTACGTCTGCGCAAATATAAAAAAGCTGATGAGAAGCGGATATCGCTGCTCGGATATAACGGTGTTATGTCCCGAAACGGAAAGCTATCTTGAAACGGTGAAAAGCGCGTTTGCCCGTTACGAGATACCGCTGTTTGCGGATATACCGGAGCCCGTCAGCAAAAAGCCGCTTATAAGATACATAGACGCGCTGCTCACCGCGGCGGATGCTCCTAACGGGGATAATATGCTGCGTTATATCAAGAGCGGCTTTGTCAGGATAGATTCCGATAACGGCAAGACCCGCCCGGTGACCCTGCGTGAGATAAACGATATTGAGGAATTTTCCGACAGGTGGGGACTCGGCAAAAGAATGTGGACGCGTCCGTTTTTAAGGTGCGAAACTCCCGCCGAGCAGCGCTCGGAGCAGATACGCAGTATTCTTGCCGGACAGCTTGTAAAGCTGCGCCGTGACTGCGACGGGGCGGACGGCAGGAAAATGACCGAGCTGCTGATAGATTTTTTATTCGACACGGCGGATATCTCCGCTGCGATACAGGGAAAATGTCAGGACTACACTACCCGCAGTCTGAGGTATGATAAATCGCTCACCGAGGAATACAACAGCCTTTGGGAGCTTATCTACAAGCTGTTTATGAGTATATGGGAAACCACGGAGGGCATGAAATTAACGCTGAAAGAATATCTCGCCGTGTTCAACACCTGCGCTCAGCAGCTTACCATGTCGCTGCCTCCGCAGGTGTTGGACAGCGTATTGTTCGGCGATTTGGCAAGGACCAGGACGGCGGGGGCGCGCGTGGTGTTCATTATGGGAGCAAAGGACGGAGCGTTCCCAGATTATTCCGACAAAAGCCCGGGTATCTTTACCCCGTCGGAAAACGCCGAGCTGTCGCTGCTTGATATAGACCTTATGCCGGACGACGAGCTTAATTATTCCTCCGCGCTGCTTAACGTATATAAGGCTATGCTGCTGCCCAAAGAACGGCTGTTTGTCACCCGCACCGGAGCAAGGGACGAAAAGACCGAGATATTCACCGACGTAAAAGAGCTTATCCCACATATAGAAGAGCTGGATATATCCGCCCTGCCTGTGGAATTTTTCTGCGAGAGCATAGAGTCCGCGCGGACGTATTTCGCCCGTGCGCGGCTTTCGGGCAAAAGCGTGGCGTCGGTAATAGAGCAGGCGCTTAAAGCCGCCGGCGACGAGGAATTTCCCATGCTTGTAAGCCGTGCGGACAGCAAATTGTCCGACGATTCATACATACATAACATCGGTCCTGCGGCAAGCCTGATATTCCGCCAAGCTCTGCTTTCTCCCACCGCGATAGAATCGCTTAACGGCTGCAAATTTGAATATTTCTGCCGTTACGGGTTAAAGCTCAAGGATCCACCGCGCAATACGCTTACCCCGCAGAGCTTCGGTGAAACGGTGCATTATGTGATGAAGCAATGCCTAGAGCAGATATATTCGGGTGATAAGCCGCCGGAGGAATATTCGCCGGACGACCTGTCACAGCTTATAGATTCGGCGCTGGATAAGTTCCTTGAAAAAAATTTCCTGCCGGAAGAAGAGAGCAGTCATCGCTTTACCGCGCAGTACAAAAGTATCGGGGATCTGTGTGATATGCTGCTCGGCTATATGCTCGGCGAGCTTAAAGACAGCGATTTTACACCTAAATATTTTGAGCTTTCCCTTGAGGACGGAAAGACCATGCCGGACGGCTTCAGCGCAAAGCCGTTCGAGCTGGAAGTGCCCCTGCCGGACGGCGGCGTGAAAACGGTAAAGATACGCGGAACGGTGGACAGGGTGGATATTTCCGGCGGCGGGAACGGTAATTGGATCAGAGTTATCGACTATAAGACCGGTCCAAAGGATTTTTCTCTTAAAAAAGTATATTACGGGCTTAATTTACAGCTGCTGCTGTATCTGTTTACTCTATGTAAGAATAACAGCGAATACGGGGCTTCGGCAGCGACCTATTACCCATCCGGCAGCACCCCGCTTATAGATACGGATAAAGAGCCGGACGAGCAGACCAGGCGAGAGCTTTGGCTGAAAGAACACAGCGGTGACGGTATCACGGTGATCGATTCCCCGAGCGATATAGAGCGGAGAAATTATATCGCCGCCGCTTTAGACAAGAAGAAAGCCAAAAGCATGTTCTCTGCCGATATGCTGAGCTTGGAGGGGTTATATGTGTTGGAAGAACGGATATGCTGTCAGCTTTCAGAAAATATATCGGCGGTGACCGGCGGCGACGTTTCCGCCGTGCCGGTGGTGAATAAAAACGACCTTTTAGCCTGCGCCTACTGTAAATACCGTTCGGTATGCGGCAGACGTCCGCAACTTGAAAGAGCGGTACGCGATATTTCCAGGCAGGAAGCGTCGGGATTTGCCGATATGCTTAAAGGAAAAGATAGAGAAAGGAGCGACGAGTAATGCCTGAATGGACCAAAGAGCAGCTCAACGCTATAGAACACTCCGACGGCGGGGCGATAGTATCCGCGTCGGCGGGCAGCGGAAAGACCGCTGTACTGACCGAACGCGCGGTGCGGCTGATAACCTCCGGCGAGGCCGACCCGTCGCGCATGGTGATAGTTACCTTTACCGATAAAGCCGCGGCGGAGCTGCGCGCAAGGTTAAACCGCAGCTTGAGGGAATTGATGATAGCTCAGCCGGAAAACGCAAAATTTCTTCGCGCCCAGACCGCTAAGCTGCAAAGCGCGAAAATTTCCACCATAAGCGCCTTTTGCCTGGGGCTGCTCAGAGAATATGCGCATCTCACCGACCTGTCCGCTAATTTTACGCTGATAGAGGAAGTACGCGCGGAGCTATTGCAAAAATCCGTACTGGACGCGGTGCTGGAGGAATTTTATTGCTCCGCCGGACAGGAGGATATTGACCTTGTAAGCGAGTATTTCATCGGAAAAAGCGACTACGAGCTTGAAAGACAGATAACGGATATATATAAATTCTGCGTAAATATGCCGGATTACGAGGACTGGCTGGACGGCCTTATGACGGACGAATATATAAAAGATCTGCGGGTACATATCGAAAATATGCTAAAAACGTCGGCGCAGGACGCGCTGGAAAGCTATAAGCTGTTCAGAGAAGCGGCGTCTGCCGAGGACAAGCAGCGGCAATATATACTGGATATGGACGCGAGTGTCGCATCGGCGCTTGAGTTTATAATTTCTCAGCCGGACGCCAAAAGACGCGAACTAGACGGTTTTCTTGCCGGCGTTCCGGAAAAAGCCGCCCCGACCGGCAATGAACAAATCAAAGAGCTGCGCAAAGCTTTCGTAAATCAGTATACCGAAGTCTTTTCCCTTGTTGAAAGGCTTAACGATTCCGAAGCCGATACCAAGCGTTTTCTTCCGGTGCAGCAAATACTTGCAAGGCTCGCTAAAGAATTTGACAGACGCTACCGCGAGGAAAAACGCGCGCAGAACGTCGTGGATTTTTCCGACGGCGAGCAGGGCGTATACCGCTTGCTCAAAGAGCACCCCGAGGTCGCGCAGCAGGCGGCGTTCAGCTATATAATCGTGGACGAATTTCAGGACAGCAACGAGATACAGTACGAGATATTCCGCCGGCTGTCCGATAATGAAAAGAACCTGTACTTTGTTGGTGACTTAAAGCAGAGTATATATAACTTCCGCGGGGCGCAGCCGGAGGTCTTTTCTTCGGTGGCGAAAAACGATAAATATACGCTTTTACCGCTGAATACGAATTTTCGCAGCAACAGCAGCGTCATAGAGGGGATAAACGCGATATTCGACTATATTATGACCGAAAGGCTGGGCGGCGCGGATTATAAAAAGGACAGCCGTCTTGTCTGCGGGCGGGACGGGGAAGCTTCCGACGAGAACATTACCGAGCTTGTGAAAGTGATATCGGACGGGGATAAGAGCACCGATCCCGACGCGGAATACATCGCCGACCGCATAAAAAGCATGCTGGACAGCGGTATGCTGATAAACGGCAGACCGTGCAGGCAGGAGGATTTCGCGGTGCTTATGCGTTCTCCGAGGTCGCGCGGCACTAAGTATGCGGAAGCGTTCCGTGCGCGGGGATTATCGGTAAATACCGTAAACAACGAGAAATTTTCCGAGCGGCCGGAGATAGAGCTTATCACCGATTTTCTCACGGTGCTGGATAACCCTTATAAAGACAGAGAATTAGCGCGGCTGCTTATGTCGCCGGTGTTCGGCTTTGACGCCGAGATGATGGCCGGGCTGAGAACCGGCACGTTAGAGGTACAAGATATCGACGGACTCAGAGAAAGCTGCGGCGAGGAGCTTTACCGTTACAGCGATGAATTTACTAAAAAGCGGCTGTTCAGCTGTATCACCTATGCGGCGGAACACGGATTTCGTCCGGACGGTGAAAAATATCCCGCCCTTGCCGCCGCCGCGAAAAACGGCGACTTCGGCATAAGTGATAAACCAAACGATAAGTGCGCCGAGTTTTTAAGCGAGGTATACCGGCTGCGCAGCTTTATGGCGGGCAGCTCTGCCGAAGCGCTTATACAGAAGATATACGATTCTACTCAGGTGAAGAACCTGCTTATGCTGTATAACGACCCGTCCTCCTGCGCGGCAAATCTGCGGGAGCTTATACATATCGCAAAAGAAAATTCCGACCGCGGGGGCAGCCTTTCCGATCTGATAAGATATATCACCGACAGCGACGTCAGCGTATCGGTGGGAAATGAGCAGAATAAGGGCGTTAAGATAATGTCCATACACGGGGCAAAGGGACTGCAGTTTCCTATATGCTTTGTCAGCGACTGCTCGAAGATGTTTAACGCCGACGACGTGAAGAAAAACCTTATAATCAGCAAAACCTTCGGTCTTGCCGGGAAGATAACAGACAAGAAAAACATGATACGCCGCCCCTCTCCCTCTTACCGCTTGGCAAAGAAAGAGCTTACCGACCGTCAGTTGAGCGAGGAAATGCGGCTGCTGTACGTCGCCGCTACCCGCGCGGAGGAAAAGCTGATATTTGTCGGTTCGTCCAGGATATATGAAAATTCCTATATGAGATGGCTGCTCAATGCGGGACAGCAGTCCGGCGCTGAGAATATGAGATCAAAAAACCCCTGCACGGAGCTGTGCTTTGGAGGAAAAGTGAAATATTCCTGCCTGTATCAGCCTCCTAAGCCGGAGGAGCAGGTCATAACGCCTAAAGCGCCAGAAGTAAAACAGCAGGATATCCCGGAAGATACCGCCGCTATAGAAAGGATAGCAGGCGATCTTAAGTATAAGTATCCGTATTCCGCATTGTCAAAGCTGCCGGCAAAATACACCGCTACCGAATTGGTGCAAAATCGGAGGATAACTAAGGGCAGCACCGAAAACTGCGAGCTGTACATTTCCCGCCCCGACTTTATCGGAAAGACCGGCAGACTCACCGGAAAGCAGCGCGGTGACGCTTATCACAAGGCTATGCAGTATCTGCCGACCGATCGTATTCTTTCAGGAAATGAGCTTACCGATGAGCTTGACAAGCTGTCTGGAGTGCTGACCGAGAAAGAACGCGAGTGCATCGACCCTGCGGATATAGAGAAATTTTATCTCACACCGCAGGCGGGCCGCATGATAAAAAGCGGCAATATATACCGCGAACAGCCTATATTCCACAGGCTGGACGTTTCCGGACTTACCGCAGGAGAGTTAGGGATATCGGAGGATGAACGCCTGTTATGCCAAAAATTAGGCGCCGACCCGTACGTCCAGGGTATAGCAGACCTGTTCTTTATAGAGGACGGGAAGATAATACTTATAGATTACAAATCCGACAGCTTTTCCGATGATCATAAGCTGATAGCGGATTACGGCTTTCAGCTTCAGCTGTATGCCGAAGCTTTGGAGCAGATGTACGGCATGCCGGTAACGGAGAAATATATATTCTCGTTCATGCTGGGGAGAATGATAGACATTGAGGAGGTGGTAAGATGAGCGCTTATACAAAAACGCCCGCCACGCTTCGCCAGCAGATAGAAACGCTGGAGAAAAGGGGCTGCATTATAAACGACCGCGAGTATGCCGAGGAATGCCTTACCCGTATAAGCTACTATAGGTTAGCGCATTATTTTGAGCCTTTTCGCTGCGGAAAGCACAGCTATAAGGAGGGCACTACGTTCGGCGCGGTCATGAACGTATACGACTTTGACCGCTGCCTGCGCCGCCTTATAATGACTTACCTTGAGGAAACGGAGATATATTTTCGCGCGATAATATCGAATTTTCATGCGCTCAAATACGGCGCGCTCGGTTATCTCAACGCGGCAAGCTTTGACAATCGTCACAATCATTCGGCGTTTTTAAGCAAAATAGAGCGCCTTGTCGAAAGCAACGAAAAGGAACAGTTCGTTATCCATCACAAGAAAAAATACGGCGGCGTAATGCCGTTATGGGCGGTGACCGAGCTGTTCAGCTTCGGCACGCTGGCGTATTTTTACGCCGATATGAAAGAATCCGACCAAAAGGAGCTTGCGGACAGATATTTCTCCCTTAATTACCGCTGTATCGAAAGCCGCCTGATGTGCATGTCCGATCTAAGGAACGCCTGCGCGCATTACAGCAGGCTGTATGACAATCCGTTTGAGGATACGCCTAAGTCCGCGTCGGATTATGAAACCGCGCCGGACAACACGCTCAAAAGCTATCTTATCGCGGCGCGCAGCCTTTACCCCGACAAGGAAAAATGGGACAATGAATTTGTAAGCTCGCTTAACGGACTTATAGAAAAGTACGGTATGAAAGATAAAATGTCTGCGTATGGATTTTGAGGTTTTACGACATAATTTTGTTCATACGTTCATATTGTAATAAACAATGAATTTTTAAGCCGCGTTTTTTACAAGCGCGGTTTTTGTTGCTTGGAGTATATTATAGCCAAAATTATATTTTTGTTTTTGTGAAAGCCTCCAAAATTTGCTTCTATATTGTAAATATAGTTAGTTTTTCTTGACTCTAGTTACTAAATGGTGTATTATTGTATACAGATAGTATATTTTATCAGAGCGATAGAAAAAAGTATTTTTGTTAATTTCTTTAACGCAGATGTAGAAACGCTACTGTAAAAACCGTAGTATTAAAGGAGGTATTTCATGAAACTAAGAAAAGCATCATGCGCTTTGCTTGCCGCGGCGGCAGCAATAACATTCAGCTCCTGCGCGGAAAACAACAGCATATCTTCCGACGTATCCGAGCCGGACAGTACCGTATCCGACGCTTATTCTTATGAGGAAAGCATATCCGAAAGCAGCACGGTATCTTCTTCTGAAAGCACGGAAAGCAGGACTGCAGGAACCGATAAATACGTCGGAGTAAAGCCGGAGTTTGCCTCTCTTTCCGATATTAAAGCGGGAATACCGGACGCGCTGGCGCTTTCTCCCGAAAACATAATACTTCCGGATAATGTATCCGTAGATTTTGACAGCGTAAGAAAGATAACCTCAACGGAGTATGTGCCGCTCACGGATGATATTATAAAAAAACTGGCAAGCGACTTTTTCGGTGAAGAATATGACGACAAATATATCACCGATATGGCAGAGGTGCTCGGCGTTCAGGACCCGTACGGCGCGCCGCATTACGATTATGTGGACGATGATCACAGCAACCGCGTCAGCCTCTATTACGATACCGGTATCGGCGTTTTTACCGACTGCACCGATTATATACATTTTCTTCCGTCGTCGACCTTTAAGACCTCTTATGAGCTTGACGGAAAGAAATTGCCGACCGACTCCTGTCCGCTGTGGGACAGCCCTTATACGATAAAGCAGGCGGTAGAATATGCGTCGGATTATATAGACAAATATCTTTCAGAGTCCGGCGCGGACAGCTTTGAGGCAAGACCGATAAAAGCGGAGGTTTATGAACTGAGCGGTTTTGATAAAGAAACTGAGAAGCTGGGCGGAGATGAGACCGTAAACCTGATAAATATACGCTTTGCCGCATATTATCATGATGTGCCGATGATGTACAACGATACCGTGTCGAATACCGAGAACAGGACGGAAACGCTTGCCGTTCCTATTGAGCAGATATCCGTCACGATGTACAAGCCGGACAAGATAGGCACGTTAAGTATATCGAACATAAATAATATAAAGGATTCCGGCGAGGAATACGACAGCCTGGTCACTTTGGAAAGTGCCGTAAAGCTGGCGTCCGATTATCTTGCGGGGAATTATACGTTTGCCGCCGAGGAAATAAGCCTTGAATATGCGTATAAGAGCGACAAGAACAGCGAGGACAGACCGGTAGAGCCGTATTGGATATTCCGTACCGCTCCCGTTAAGCATATTCCCGATGATTCATACCCCTGCCGGTGCATATTTGTTAATGCCGTTGACGGCGAAGTAAGCTCCTATATTTCCGAGCTTGACAACGTCGATTTTTTCTGATAACTCATGAATGTATTAAGAGCTGTAAAGACCGACCTTATAAAAACGCTGCTTTCTCCGTATTTTCCTATCTGTATCGGTATAATACTGGCGCTTATGCTGGCGTCGAACGCTTATTACGACCAGCTGAGCTCAAAAAGCTATACGGTGATCGAAAGCATATTTCGCCTTTCCTTTGAGGAAAAAGAGGCGCTCGGCATGTATGATCTTACCGTACTGGGTAAGTACGGCGGCGAGTGGTTCTCAAGCTTTATGCCGATAGCGGTGACATTCGCTTTTATTCCGGTTTTTTCCGATGAAAGAAAAAGCGGGAATATCCGCTTTTCCATCTGCCGCGAAAGCAGGTTTTCTTTCTGCCTGTCCAAGCTGTCCTCGGCGTTTATATCCGCGGGACTGGCGGCGGCGCTTGCTTTTTTGCTGTACGCGGCGATAGTCTTTATGCTGTTTCCCGCGTCGCAGGACGTTGAGCTTGCCGCGGTATATATGCCTTACGGCGTTACCGTAAAGCTTGCTTTAACAGCGGCAAAGCTGTTCTTGTTCGGCGGTATATCGTCGATGCCTGTGCTGGCGCTGTTTTCCTTTATAAAAAATAAATATATAGTGATGTGTTTGCCGTTCATGCTTAGATATATAACAGCGCAGGCGTACTCTTCCTTTTCGATAGAACTTTTATCGTCGGGGAATGAAGTGCCTGCGCTGCTTTGCGCCGCGGCGGACAGGGAACTGCTGCTCACCGATTTCTGGAACACCGACAAGCTGCCGTTTATAGTGATATTTTATCTGCTTTATATAGGAGTATGCGCTGCCGTTTTCTCGGCGGTGACTATAAGGAGGACAGACTGCGGTGAATAATATTTCTCCTTCAAAAATTTTTCATATCTCACGGACGGAATATCTGCGCTGGCTTCTGAATCCGAGAATAATTATATTTTTTATAGTCTGGGTATTTATCAATAATTGCGCGCTTGCTCCTTTAGCGGAATGCGTGGCGGAGACAGGAAAGAACCTATGTATTTTAGAACCGTTTATCGCGGTGGGAAATTCCCCGTTCCTGCTGCTTATAATGCCGCTTGGGTATATGACGGTGATGGGGGACTTTCCGCGTGAAGATAAAAGCGCGATGTTTTATCTTCACAGGTGCGGCAGACTTAACTGGATATTCGGGCAGCTGTTGATGTCGCTTTACGCGGCGCTTACGTATATAGCGGCGGTGTTTTTGGGCAGCACGTTACCGCTTGCTTCAAAATGCTTTATCGGCGATAACTGGAGCGACGGCGTGAGATATTACCGCGAGCTTTTTCCGGAAAAAACAGGCTCGGCGGTAACTTCGCTGCTGCCGGGAAATTTGTATAATCAATTCACTCCCGGTACGGCGGCGGCCGCAACTTTTGGGCTTATGCTGCTGTTTTTCCTTTGGACTGCCTGCGTTATGCTGCTGTTCAGAGTGGCAAAGCTGAAAAAAGCGGGCTTTCTCACGGTCTGCGCGGCTACCGCGCTTGGCGCGTCGCTAGCAGCCTCAAACAGTACGCTGATGTGGCTGACTCCGCTGGGAAATACCGTGGTGTGGAAGCATTTTACGGAATATCTGCGAGAGCCGGTATTCCCGCTTTGGGCGTCCTATCTGTATTTTGCCGTATTTATATTGGCATTAACGGCCGCCGCCGCGTTTATATCGCGAAAGAGCAATTTTGAAAGCACTGTTGAGGAGGATTAAAACGATAGCGGTACGGTAAAATCATGCCGTAGTTTTCCCTTACTCTCGTCACTCTTTTACACTCATCTCAATGCTGCCGGTGTTCGTCTTTATTTCACAGCGGCCGCCGGTCGCGGACTTAGGTACGCTTACGTGACCGATGTTCGACTCAGCGAAGAAAATTTTGTCCGTCAAAAGCTCTCCGCTGACGCTGCCGGTGCTGGTTTCAATATAAAGTTCGGCGGCGTCGCTCTGCTCAAGCGCCACGTCTCCGGTCTTGTTCCTGATCTCCAAAAAACCCGCGCTGATAACATTCTCAAGCTTTATAAAGCCGGTGCTGTTCTTGACGCGAAGATCGCCGCAGGTGATATTTTTAAGCCTTAACATACCGGTAGACGCCTCAATATCGATATTTTCGTCGACGTCGCCGCTCAATTCTATGCTGCCGGTGTTGGTTTTGAGCTTCATACTTTCGGCTGAAACGTCGCTTAAAGTTATCGCGCCGGTGTTAAGCTTGATATCTACGCCGCCCTCGACGCTCGCCGAGCAGTTCACCGCGCCCGTATGACCGGCGACCTTTATGCTCTCAAAGGTAAAATTTTTCGGCAGGTGAACGGCGCCGGTATCGGTGCTTATGTCCAAAGAGCCGTACTCGCTTTGCGGCAGATAGACCGTCATTTTCGGGCTTATGAAAGATAACGAAATAAAGTTGAGCCACCACCTGCGCGTATCCTCGGTGTCAATGACGAGAGCGTCGTCCTTGACCTTGGCGGTATGCTTTACTCTCTCATCTTCACAGCAGACTATCCTGCATTTTCCGTCCTCCGAGGGTAAAAACTCAAGGTCGGTCGTGTGTACGTTTATCGTGATACTTTTGAAGTCGCCGCTCGGCTCGTATGTCGTCGTTACATAATTTGCCGTCCCGAGCTTGGTTATATCCCAGCCGCAGAAAGCCAAAGCTATAATAAACAGTATCGCGCTTACAAGTATCAACGCCGCGCCGACAATAAGCCATATTTTAACAGTTTTACTCATTACGCTGTCTCCTTTCCGATAAGCATATGCTTAAGCCCGATAGCGGCTTTTTTTGTCAGCCAAATTACTCCCTTGGTCGCGGCAAGGCATGCAAAAAACATAAATATCGCCAGCCCTGCGCATAAAAGCCCGACCGCGAGCATTGACAAAACGGTGACTGCTTTGCCGCATATCAAAAAATACACCGCCGAACAAACTCCGCTGAAAGCTCCGGCAATAAACGAAGCAAAGACCGCCCAGAGCGAAATTATCACCGACCAGAAGACGATGTACACCGCTAAAATGATCGCGATAGCGGCGATAAGGATCGGGAACCATAGCGGAAAGCCGATTATCAAAAGGACGATGACCCACGGCTTTACCGGACTTTTCGGCTTGATTTTTTCTTTTACTATCTTTGTGAGCGGAACGTCCTCCCTGATTTGTGAGATTATCTCCCGGACGTCTCCTATCTCGGCGACCGCCTCGGTCTCCGACAATCCCTCTTCCATTCGGTCGTCTATCATCTCGCTGTAAAAGGTCAGCCGCTCCTCGATATCCTCACGAGGCAGCCCGCGCAAGCCCTGCCGAAGCTGCTCCAAAAATTCCTGTTTATTCATTATCTTCCTCCTTGACTACAAAACGATATATGGAAAGGATCTCTTTCCAATCCTCCTTGAATTCTTCAATGCGACGAAGTCCAGAGTCGGTGATATGGTAGTATTTTCTAAGCCGCCCGTCGTGCTCGACGCTGTGGACGGTCAGCATCCCCGCCGTTTCAAGACGTTTCAAGATGGTATATAAAGTCGATTCGGACAGCGAAAGATACGGCTTCATATCCTTGATTATCCGGTATCCGTAGGAGTCCTTGTCCTTGATCGCCGCCAGCACGCAAACGTCCAAAAGCCCACGCTTCAACTGAATATCCATGCAATACCTCCTCTCGTGGTATACATCATATCACGAAGTATTCAATTTGTCAAGAGGGTAAACGAAAAAATTTTATATCTTACAATTGAGTATCTTCGCGAGCCGGTATTACCGCTTTGGGCGTCTGTATTTTGCCGTATTTATAGAGGTATTAACGGCCGCCGCGTTGATATCGCGAAAGAGCAATTTTGAAAGCGCCGTTGAGGAGGATCAAAACGGCGGCAAGCAATCTCTCGAAAATCAGATTTAATTACGTAATCGTCAATTCTACACATTTGAAAATTTTATATAAATATGCTATAATTAAATTTAAGCCATGCCGGACTGCGGTTCAGAATGGCTGTATCATATTTTGAACGAAAAGGAGATATGGTTATAAGTATGAAAAAAGCAAAGTTTGCCGCAGCGATAACGACCGTCTCGGCTATGCTGTTTGTCTGTGCGTTTTCCGCCTCGGCGGAGAATTACGCCGTTACCGGCTCGCTTGGTGCGGACAGCGAAGACGGCACTTCGGCGACAGTTACGGCCACCGTTACAAACGATTACTACTATGATGTAGACGGCATCGGCTACAGCGTATCGGTATCGGATAACGCGGTGATAAAGGGAGAAAGCTCTAAAACCGACGTATCGCTTGCCGCGGGTGACAGCGACAGTCTTACCTTTGAGGTAGAGCTTTTACAGCAGGAGGAGTCCTCGCAGCCCGAAGCTTCCAAGCCCGAAAGTTCCGAACCCGAAAGTTCTCAGCCGGAAAGCTCAGAGCCCGACAGCTCTCAGCCGGAATCTTCACAGCCGGCGGGCGATAACCCGAATACCGGCGTAGGGGTAAGCGGCGCGGCTATAGCTGTATCCGTTTTGGCTTTGGCGGCGGTAGGGTTCGCGGCTGTAAGGAAGAAAAAGCAGCTGCTTTCACTTATACTCTGCGTGGCGGTGGCGGGCACCGCGGTAGTAACGTCCTTACCGCTTACGGCAGACGCGGAAGAGGCTTCCGACAGCGCCGCAGATCAGATAATTGAAATAGAGCTCGGCGGCGAAACGGTAACGGTAACTCTTGATATCACCGTGCCGGAGCAGCCTAAGGTACATGATAACTCCGAGGAGGATATCCAGCGGCTCAACGACGGTAAAGCGGTCATACTGCGCAATGATAAGACCGGAAAGGTAACGTTCATAAACGGCAGATTCACCGATTACAAAGTCACCGATATGATGACGGCGTATGATGCTCTCGAAGCGGTATCCTCGCTGCTCGGCGGAGGGGACGAAAACACGCTGCTCATATATTTTTTGAGGTCGGATACCATGGATAACGGCGACGTTTATTACACATTCTACCAAGATTCCTATGATGAAGAGTTAGAAAATTGCTATATTAAGATAGGCACGGATAAGGACGGAAATACGATCTGCCTGTCAAGCTCGCTGGACGATACCGTAAATTCGGAGGACCTTGACGACGAGGAGTTTAGAAACTCTTTCTACAACGCGAAAAAGTCGGCTGAGGAATACGCCGAAGCGACCGGCGGCGAGCTTATCATTACGGAGGACATCGCGCCGGAATTTGTATACAACCAGGGCTTGCTCAATTGCTGGCCGTTTTATGTAAAGCTCGGCGACGATACGTTCAGAAAGCTCTGCGTAGATGTTGAAAGCGGCGAGATACTCTGTGCTCTTCCTATCTCGGCTGTACCCGACGGCAGCAACGGCGCTTATGTCAACGACATATACTTTGACGAAACCACCGAGGAGATGACCTTTACCGATGTGTTTGGCAATGAGGTAACTTTGCCGGTCGCCAAAAACGACGAGGGGTATTATTT
Source organism: uncultured Ruminiclostridium sp. (assembly GCA_947630685.1). GTDB lineage: Bacteria > Bacillota > Clostridia > Oscillospirales > Ruminococcaceae > Ruminiclostridium_E. Next base: position 23,854 of record CANRII010000017.1, read on the forward strand.
CCTTGATACCGAGCGCAGAATGATCTGTATAGATTCATGGAGATCATACCTTGAAGACTCCGAGCAGGGATATTCTTTGAATGACATCGTACCTTATACTTTTTCCGATAAAGAGGACGTTGACCCGATATTCGTTACGGTGTTTGAGAATATGAGGACGATATACGATTTTTATGCCGATGAGGGGATAACCTCGATAGACGGCAGAGGTCTTCCGCTGGCTATCGGCTTTGGCTGGCCGAAAGACGGTAAAGAGAATGAAAACGCCTGCTTTATGGACTCGATAGACGGATTCGGCTGCTTTATGTTCGGACGCTCCGCGCTTAGTCAGGCGCTGGACATTACCGCGCACGAATTCACTCACGGTATAAGAGTAACGCATTTCTGCACCGGAGAGGTCACAAACAACGCCGGCGCGATAGAAGAGGGATATTGCGATATACTCGGAAATATCCTTGAAATGCTTGTCGATCCGGAAAACTGCGATACCGAGAGCTGGATATTCGGCGAGCAGTCCGGCTTCGATCTGCGCTGCATGTCCGACCCGCACTCAAAATACCAGCCGGAATATATCGGTGACGTTTACTATATCATGAATTCTATCTACACCGACGCTTCTATGGTGGACGACAGGGGCGGAGTACACAGGAATAATTCCTTACTTGCCTATATTGCATGGAAAATGTCGGATCGCGGGATAAGCCTGCAGGATAATTTCGACATATGGAAGAATATGTCATACATCTACAGCCCGAAATGTTCTTTCAAAGATATCGCCGAGATGATAAGATTTTTTGCAGGCAGGCTCGGACTGGAAGAGTACCTTGACGAGCTGGACGTTATTATCGACGAGGCTAATCTTGAAAGCAGCACGACCTCATGGGAGGGCTACGAAAGACCCGAGGGCGCGATCAAGGTGACGTTCAATCTCAAAAACGCTCCCGCCGATGCGCAATGGTCGGGCGTTGTTCAGGTCTCCGACGAATTCTCAAGCGCGCAGGTGAACTTTACCTGCGACGAAAACGGAACGGCTACCGGGTATATCCTGCCTACCGATTTCGGCGCATGCTTCTTGTGGATAATAAGCTCCGACGGACAGAAAACGCCGGTAGTGTATTACGGCGAGATGGCCGAGGATATGGAGTTCGATCTGGATTACAACGAACTGCAATAGTAAAGATTGACATTTTTTCAAAGGTGTGATAAAATGGCAAAGATAAGAAAGCATTTTATATTCTACGGCTGGGTGCAGGGCGTGGGCTTTCGCTATCGCGCGTATCATACCGCGATGATGTACGGCATAACCGGCTGGGTAAAAAACCTCAGCGACGGCTCCGTGGAAATGGAGGCTCAGGGCAGCGAGGAGGATATAGACAAGCTGATACTTTCGATAGAAAAAGGCAGCTATATCCGAATAGAAAATTTCAGCGTAAAGGATATACCGATAGAAAACGACCGCACCTTTGAGGTGAGATAACTTAATATGAAGATCCGAAGCTCGTTAAGGGCTTCGGATTTTTTATAAACATTTCGGTTATAAACCTCAGTTTTATTGACAACGGACGGGTTTTGTGCTATACTTTTGTCATAAATATATAGGATCAACGGAGAAAGGACAAGCTATGACCATACAGGAATTACAACAAGAGATAATCCGTATAAAGAAAGAAAAGGATATATGTATTCTCGCGCACAGCTATCAAACGAGGGAGATAACCGAGATAGCGGACTTTACCGGTGACTCTTTCCAGCTTAGCGTGCAGGCGCAAAAGGCGGAGCAGAGCACGGTAATAATGTGCGGAGTGCGCTTTATGGCGGAAACGGTAAAGCTGCTTTCCCCGCAGAAGAAAGTGCTGCTTGCAAATCCGGTCGCCGGCTGTCCTATGGCGGAACAAATGGATAAGGAAATGATAACCGCCGTAAAGGAAAAATACCCCGACTATACCGTAGTGGCGTATATCAATACCACCACCGAGCTTAAGACCGTCTGCGACGTATGCGTCACCTCCTCCTCGGCGGTAAAGATAGTAAAAGCTCTGCCGGAAAAGAACATACTTTTCATACCCGACTGCAATTTAGGCAGCTTCGTGCAAAAGCAGATCCCCGAAAAGAATATCAAGCTGCTTCAGGGCGGATGCCCGATACATGCGAGGATCACCGAAAAGCAGGCTGTAGCCGCTAAAAACGCTCATCCCGGCGCTTTGCTGCTGGTACATCCCGAATGTGTGCCGGAGGTCGTAAAGCACGCCGACTTTGTAGGCTCTACCTCCGCTATAATGAAATTTGCCGAAGAGTCCGACGCAAAGGAATTCATAATAGGCACCGAGATAGCGATAGGGCAGCACCTTTCGTATATCTGTCCCGATAAGCGGTTTTACGCATTGTCAAAGGAGCTTATCTGCCCGAATATGAAAGCTACCTCGCTTGCGGACGTATATCATGCGGTATGCGGCGACGGCGGCGAGGAGATACAGCTTGACGAGGATACCATGCGTAAAGCGCGGGTATGTATCGACCGCATGATAGAACTGGGCTGATTATGGAAAAGGTACTGATAGCGATGAGCGGCGGAGTGGATTCCTCCGTCGCGGCGTTTTTAATGAAGCGGCGCGGCTATGACTGCATAGGCGCTACCATGAAACTGTTTGATAACGAAAATATAGGCGTAGAGAAAGAGCGCCCCTGCTGTTCGTTAGAGGACGTTGAGGACGCGCGCAGCGTCGCGTATAAGCTGGGAATACCGTACTATGTGTTTAATTTTTCCGACAGATTCAAACAGGACGTTATAGACCGATTCATTAACGCTTACGAAAACGGCA
>CANRII010000018.1 GCA_947630685.1 uncultured Ruminiclostridium sp.
ACGTCGTTTCTTATCATGATCTCATAGCGGGCAAAGAATACACGATAAAAGGCATTCTCATGGATAAGACCACCGGCGAACCGTTCGTGGTCGACGGTAATGAGATAACTTCGGAAGCTACGTTCGTAGCTGAAATTGCGGACGGTGAAGTGACTGTACCGTTCACCTTTGACGCTTCAGGTGTCACCAAATCAACGGATGTCGTGGCGTTTGAGAGTTTGTACAGCAATGATGTCGAAATAGCCGTTCATGCGGATATCGAGGACAAGGATCAGACTGTAAAACTGCACAAGCCTAACATCGGCACTACCGCTACCGCTAAAGGCGAAAAGGAAACCTTTGCGGTCGGCAAAGTAACAATAGAGGACGTCGTTTCTTATCATGATCTCATAGCGGGCAAAGAATACACGATAAAAGGCATTCTCATGGATAAGACCACCGGCAAACCGTTCGTGGTCGACGGTAATGAGATAACTTCGGAAGCTACATTCACCGCTAAAAAATCTGACGGTGAAGTGACTGTATCGTTCACCTTTGACGCTTCAGGTGTCACTAAATCAACGAATGTCGTGGTGTTTGAGAGCTTGTACAGCAATGATGTCGAAATAGCAGTACACACCGACATCAACGACAAAGAACAGACTGTAACTGTTAAAGTGCCGCCTGTCGCCGAAAATCCTCCGACGGGAGTAAGTTCGGATCTCGGATTTAAGATAGGGTTATGCGGCGTTGCGGTCGGAGGCATCATAGCGGCAGCAATAATGCTGATAAAGAAAAAGAAAGAAAAAGACAACGAGAACGAATAAATCAGAGCAATTGTCTTATTGCCATGTAAAATACGGGGTGTTTTACGACGCCCCGTGTTTTACTTAAATATAATGCAGAGGGAAAAGAAATGGTTAAATCTAATGCTGTAACTATCCGGATATCCGATACTGAAAAAGCAGCTATTAAAGTCAGAGCGCGAAATGCGGGTATGTCTCTATCAAAATATATGATCTATTCGTCCTTATGTCAGGCAGAAAAGGCACAGCGCAGAAGTCCGCATATTAACGCGAAAGGAACATAAAAATGCAGACAGTTGATTATTACGCCGTTATCCTGACTGATTATCCGGACGCCTTATCGGTCAAGCAGACAGCTCAGATACTTAATATCAGCATAAAATCACTATATAAGCTGATACATACCGGTAAAATAAAAGCGATCAAGGTCGGCAAAGTGCATAGGATATCGAAGATAAGGCTGATCGAGTATATTTGTGAAAGCGGTTCACAGTAAAAAAATCGAACCCGATTTCGGTAGTATTGACGAAGTTTTTTTCACATAAATTGCTGGATATTAGAACTGAATTGTGGTATGTTGGTGTTGAACAAAACCTAATAAAACGAAAGGAGAGAAGAAAATGGTTACAGCTGCGCAGCACATGACCGCATCGGTGCAAACCAAAAAAGGAAGACTGTACGCAGTGATAGTACATTGTAAGGACGGCAAGAGAAAGTATGTATGGAGATCTCTTGATCTGCCGGAGGGCGCGCCGAAATCAAAGGTGGCAAAATCCTTCAAAGAGGTGGTTGACAGCTACGAACGACAGCATACCGATGTTCAGATAAGCGAGCCGGACAGCCTTACGCCGACTGTCTTGAATAAAGAAGCGGATATCCCGATATATGACTTTATGGACGGCTGGCTTGAAAAATGCAAGCTCAATTATCAGATAAACACATATCTCGGATACAACAGGATGATACAAGGACAGATAAAGCGATATTTTTCCGAACATAAGAACATAACCGTTGGCAATATTACCTCGCGAAACATTGAGGCGTTTTACGAAACCCTTTATGACATAGGTAATATGAGCAATACGGTATGCAAGTATCACGCTCTGCTCCGAAAGGCGTTTCAATATGCCTACAAGCATGAAATAATTGACGCGAACCCCTTTGACAGAGTAGACCGCCCGAAGATCATAAAATATAACGCGGCGTGTTTCAGCGAGGAAGAATGGCGTAAACTGATGAATGAGGCGGCGAATGATAATATTTATCCGGTAATAGTTTTAGCCGGCGGACTCGGATTACGGCGAAGCGAGGCATTGGGCGTACGCTGGTCAAGGATAGACTTTGCGCAGAATACGGTTCTGATAGACACAAAGGTCGTTGAAAAAATTGAGAACAACAAAACGATAGCAATACCAATAGAGCAGATGAAAAACGTATCGAGCCGAAGAACCATACCGCTGACCGCACCTGTCATTCAAATGCTGAACAACATAAAGGAGATGCAGGGGCTATATAAAGAAATGTTCAAAGGCAGCTACAACAAGGAATTTGAAGATTATGTGTGCGTCGATCCTTTAGGCAATCTGCTGCGACCGGGATATGTTACGGCGCATTTTCCTCAGATATTGCAAAAGGTTGGGCTGAAGCATATACGTTTTCACGATCTCAGACATACCTTTGCAAGTATGCTGCTGTCAAGAAATGTACCGCTGATCGATGTGTCGAATTTCCTCGGACACTCCACAATATCAACGACGGCGAACATATACGGACATCTTGATAAATCAAGCAAGATAGCAAGCGCAAAGGTCATATCACAGATATTTAATGACAAAAAGAGGCAATGAAAATGGCGGAAAAGGATTATCTCAGCGGCGAGGAGTTGTACAAATACCTACATATTTCAAAAAGGAAAATGAAATATTTGATTGAAAACGGGTATATACCGGCGGTGGATACAGGAAAGAAAGCATACAGATACCGCGTGGTACGCAGGGACGCGGAGCAATTCAAACTTAAGCTGGAAGAAGATCCAAGCTATCTCGCCCCGCTAAAAGGAAAATTCAGCAGCTGCAGCCAATGTGAGGATCGTTTTTTAGTAAAGCCGACAAAAGATAATAGTATAAAATTAAAGCGGTTTCTCACTAACAGATGGAAAGCTCTCCCCGACGCTCTTAATACCGACGATATATTAGAACTGATCGGCTATTCGCGCAAACATATAAATCAAATGCTCTTAGGGCCTAAACTTCTTGTGGTGGAGGTGGTCGGAAAAAGATATTGCACTAAGCAAAGTCTGATAGAATATTTATCGTCGATAGAGGCAATGTCATCTTTTCGACAATCGGAAAAGTATAAACAACTGCTCCGACAATTTAACTCTGCAAATAAGTAAAAATCTCAAAGCTGCGGTATTGACCACCGCAGCTTTTTTGTCGGAACAAACTCAACTTCCAAAAATTACTATTAGAACTTGATTAGAACTTGATTAGAACTGCGCAAAAATCACGGAAAATTCAAAAAAAGCGCATAAAAGCAATCCCCCTCTCCCTAAAACCCTCTCCCTATGATATTCCGCATAACAAAAGCAAAAACCGACCCTTAGCAGGTCGGTTTTTTTGGTGCCGGAAGCGGGGGTCGAACCCGCACGGTATCGCTACCACCGGATTTTGAGTCCGGCACGTCTGCCAATTCCATCATTCCGGCATTAGTTTGCTGTTCTAAATACGTTAAAGCCGCATTTACAGTTTGATTATTATAGCATAGCGATCGCACAATGTCAATACCTTGAACAAAAAATTCACAAATATTCAGCGTTTTTTTGAAAAAAGCCCTTGACAATTTGTTAAAAATGCCGTAAAATTAATAGATGTAAGATTATACAATCTCACAGGCAGACAGCCCGTTCGGGTTCTGACGGGGCGGGTAATGCCAACTTTTACATAAATACAATTAAATGTTAAGTGTAAAATCCGCTGTGCCGATGGTATAGCTAAATTTCAAAAAGGAGGAAGCTTTGATCATGGTAGAAGTGTGGCTTACGGCTACACTTTGTGCGGCGGGATTTGTTGTTGGAGCTTTATTGTTCGGCTTTATTATGTTCAAAGTCGGGATCGAGCATAGAAAAAAGAGCGCGGAAGCGCAGATAGAATCCGCAGAAAAAGAAGCTCAGAGGATAGTATCCGAAGCAAACGAAAAAGCGCAGGCAACAAAAAAGACCGCACTTGTGGAAGCAAAGGACGAAATTTTCAAGCTCAAGGAAAGCTCGGAACGCGATATACAAAGACTGAAAAACGAGACCGAGCGCGAGCTTAAAGAGCGCAGAGCCGAGCTTACCCGCTCGGAAAGAAGATTACAGCAAAAGGAAGAAAATCTAGACAAGAAAAACGACAAGATCGAGCGTTTGGAGGATCAGCTCCAAAGCAAAAACAAGAAAGCTGACGAACAGCTTGCCGAGGCTGAACAGATCAAGAAAAGCCAGATGGAGATACTTGAAAAGATCTCCGGGTTTACTATGGAGCAGGCGAAGGATCACCTGCTTAAAATGCTTGACAGCGAGCTGACGCATGAAAAGGCGGTAATGATCTCCGCCTACGAGCAAAAGCTGAAAGATGAATGCGACGAAAAGGCGAGAAAGCATATATCGCTGGCTATTTCCCGTCTTGCAGCGGATACCGTGTCAGAAGTGGCGGTATCTGTAGTACCTCTGCCAAACGATGAAATGAAAGGCAGAATAATAGGGCGCGAGGGCAGAAATATCCGCACGCTCGAGCAGCTCACCGGCGTAGACCTGATAATAGACGACACGCCGGAGGCTATCACGCTGTCCTGTCACGACCATGTAAGGCGTGAGATAGCGAGAATATCCCTTGAAAGACTGATACAGGACGGACGTATCCATCCGACCCGCATTGAAGAAACGGTCGAGAAAGCGCGCCGCGAGATAGAGCAGAAGATAAAGCAGGAGGGCGAACGTGCCGCGATGGAGACCAACGTAAACGGTCTGCATCACGAGCTTATCAAGCTGATAGGCAGATTGTACTATCGTACCTCTTACCGTCAGAACGTGCTTAATCACTCTATCGAGGTAGCTCATCTTGCCGGAATAATGGCGAGCGAGCTGGGCGTGGACGCTACTCTCGCAAGACGCGCGGGACTGCTGCATGATATAGGCAAGGCGTTAAATCACGAGATAGAGGGCTCTCATGTACAGATAGGCGTAGACGTTTGCCGCAAGTATAAGGAAAGCGCGGAGGTGATCCACGCGATAGAGGCTCACCACGGCGACGTTGAGATACATTCGGTCATCGCCGCACTGGTACAGGCCGCCGACGCGATAAGTGCCGCAAGACCCGCCGCAAGAAGCGACAATTACGAGAATTATATCAAGCGTCTGCAAAAGCTGGAGGAGATATGCAGCTCCTACAACGGAGTCGAAAAATCCTTCGCTATCCAGGCAGGCCGCGAGGTAAGGATAATGATAAAGCCGGAGCAGGTCAACGACGAAAACATGATCGTGCTTGCAAGGGACATCGCTCAGCGTATCGAAAACGAGATGGAATATCCCGGTCAGATAAAGGTACACCTTATCCGCGAGAGCCGCGCGATAGATTACGCAAAATCAAAATAAACGATATACGCAACGCCTGTTTTTTGAGCAGGCGTTATTTTTTCGGAAAATTCCGAGTGATATTTCATATAATCTTGACTGAATAGGGAAAATGTGTTATACTAATATATATTTATGTCTTTTGAACGGAGAAAGGAAGATAAATGGATATACAGACCATAGACCATCTGTGCGAATTGAGCAAGCTCAATTTCAACGATGAAGAAAAGCAAAAGGTCATGGAGGAAATGAGCGCGATAATCGAGCTTATGGACACCGTAAAGGAGATAGACCTTACCTATGACGATACAAAGGACAACAACAGCATAAAATACAGCGAGGTAAGAAAGGACGAGGCAAAGCCCTCTTACCCGACGGAAAAACTGCTGTCCAACACCGAACCGCAGGACAACTGCTATGTCGTGCCTAAAATGGTAGAGTGAGGAAAGGACGGGAAATGGATATAAACAAGGTTTCTTTAAGCGGGCTGAGAAAAGCGCTGGATAATAAAGAGATAAGCGCCGTTGAGCTTGCAGAAGAATATATAAGCAAAATAAAAACAGTCGATCCCGAGATAGAGGGATATATAACCGTTACCGAGGAGCAGGCGTTAGAAAGCGCAAAGCGGGCGCAGGAGCTTATAGACGGCGGCGATTCCAGGCCGCTTACCGGTATCCCGCTTGCGATAAAGGATAACATCTGCACCGACGGGATAAGGACCACCTGCGCGTCGAAAATGCTGGAAAGCTTTGTTCCGCCGTACAATGCGACGGTAATAGAAAAGCTGAACGAGCAGGGCTATGTGCTTTTGGGAAAATCCAGCATGGACGAGTTCGCGATGGGCGGGTCTACCCAAACGGCGGCGTTTTCCAAAACGAAAAACCCTTACGATACCGATAGAGTGCCGGGCGGCTCAAGCGGCGGCAGCGCGGCTATAGTCAGCGCGGGAACGGCGCCGGCGGCACTGGGCTCCGATACCGGCGGTTCGATAAGACAGCCGTCGTCGTTTTGCGGCGTGACCGGCTTAAAACCGACCTACGGCAGAGTGTCGAGATACGGGCTTATCGCGTTTGCAAGCTCGCTTGACCAGATAGGTCCTATAGCAAACAGCGCGGAGGACTGCGGTATACTGCTGAACGCGGTCGCGGGCACGGACGAACATGACGCGACCAGCGCGAGAGTCCCGGTCAAGGATTTCAACGAAAAGATAGGTCAGAGCATAGCGGGAATGAAGATAGCCTTGCCGCAGGAATTTTTCGGTGAAAGCACCGATGAAGAGGTAAAGCAGGCGGTGACTGACGCGGCAAAGGAATATGAAAAGCTCGGCGCAACGCTGGTGGACTGCCACATGAGCAGTCTTAAATATGCGGTAGCGGCGTACTACCTTATTTCCGGCGCGGAGGCGGCTTCCAATCTCTCCCGATTCGACGGGATAAAATACGGTCTGCGCGGCGAGGGCAGGAGCTTTGACGAGATGATACGCGACAGCCGCAGCAGGGGATTCGGCGCGGAGGTAAAACGCCGGATACTGCTTGGCAACTACGCGCTGTCCAGCGGATATTACGACGCGTATTACCGTAAAGCGCTCGCGTTAAAGCAGCAGATAATCAAAGAGTACAATGAGATATACGAAAAGGCGGACGTGATACTAACCCCGACCGCGCCGACGGTGGCGTACAGGATAGGCGAGCAGGAGACCGATCCGGTAAAAATGTACCTTGCGGATATCTGCACCGTTACGGTGAACATCGCGTCATTGCCCGCAATATCATTGCCCTGCGGCTATAATTCCGACGGTATGCCGATAGGTATGTCGCTGGTGGGCAAAAGATTTGACGAGGCGACGCTGATACAGACTGCCGACGCATATCAGAGAAATTTTGCGGCAGTACCCAATAAATACAGAGCCTGAACGGAAAGAAAGGACGGCAAATGAAACTTTATCCTACCATAGGACTGGAAATACACGCCGAGCTTATGACCGAGTCGAAGGTATTCTGCACCTGCTCGGCGAAATTCGGCGGAGAGCCGAACAGCCGCTGCTGTCCGGTATGCTCCGGATTACCCGGGACACTGCCGGTGTTGAATTCCAAAGCGGTGGAATATATCATCAAGGCCGGATATATCATGAACTGCGATATATCCCGCTTTACCAAATGGGACAGAAAGAATTATTTTTACCCCGATCTGCCTAAGGCTTATCAGATATCCCAGATGCCAAGACCCGTATGCCTCGGCGGATATGTGGATATAAATACCGACGGGGAAACTAAACGTATGCGGATAAACCGTATACATCTTGAGGAGGACGCGGGCAAGCTGGTGCATGAAAACCGCATAAGCCTCGCCGATTACAACCGCTGCGGCATACCGCTCATCGAGATAGTGACCGAGCCGGATTTCCACTCCGCGGCGGATGTCACCGCGTTTTTCGAGAAGATACGGCTCATGCTGCAATATGCGGGAGTATGCGACGGCAGACTGGAACAGGGAAGTATGCGCTGCGATGTGAATATCTCGCTTGCGCCGGAGGGCTCAGATACGCTCGGCACGCGTACAGAGGTGAAAAACCTGAACTCCCTGCGTGCGATACAGCGCGCGGTGGAATATGAGATATATCGACAGACCGAGCTTATAGAAAACGGCGAACGGGTTATACAGGAAACTTTGCATTTCAACGACGCGACCGGTGAAACAAGCTCGCTGCGTTCCAAAGAGGACGCGCACGATTACCGCTATTTCCCCGATCCGGATATACCGCCGATAATCTTCACCGAAGAGGAGCTTGCCGCGATAAAAGCGGATATACCCGAAATGCCGCAGCAGCGGTATGAGAGGTACACCGGTGAATACGGCATCTCCGACGCGGACGCATCGGTATTGATAAACACCAAATCCGTAAGCGACTTTTTTGAAGCGGCGGTAAGGGCGTACAACAACCCCAAGCCTATAGCGACATTCATAACCGTCGAGCTTATGCGCAGAATAAATCTCGGAGAGGTGGACGCGGATGATATCCCGTTCTCACCGGAGGATTTTGCAAGGCTGGTGGAGCTTGCCGAAACCGGTAAGATCTCAAAGGACAACCGCAAGACCATATTAAGAGAGATGATAACCGCAGGGGGATCCCCCGAGGCTATCGCCGAGCGGGAGCAGCTGTGGATAAAAGAGGACAATGAGCTTACCGAAAAGACGGTAGACGAGATACTTGCCGCAAATCCCAAAGCGGTGGAGCAGTACCGCAGCGGCGAAACTAAGGTATTCGGCTTTCTTATGGGACAGTGCAACAGGGCGCTCAAGGGTTCCGCTTCTCCCGCAGCTATAAAGCAGGTTTTGGAGAAAAAGCTGAATAATATATAAAGAAAGGGCAGTAAGCAAATGTTTTTGGAAAACATATACCGCACACATACCAGCGAAATGCTCAGCGAGGACGATATAGGCAAGAGCGTCAGAGTCGCCGGCTGGGTGGAGAATATCCGTGACCACGGAGGCATTAAGTTTATCGACCTGCGCGACCATTACGGCTATGTACAGATAACCTTTCAGAAAAACGAGGGACTGCTGGAGGGCGTAAACAGAGAGTGCGCAATTACGATAGGCGGCACGGTGATAAAGCGCACCGAGGGAACTTATAACGATAAGATAAGCACCGGCAGGATAGAGATATCCGCGGAAAGTCTTGAAATACTCGGCAAGGTGGAGGCGGAGCAGCTTCCGTTCGAGGTGGCGACATCTACCGAGACCAAAGAGGATATAAGGCTGAAATACCGCTATCTTGACCTGCGCAATAAAAAGATGCACAACAACATCATACTGCGCAGCGAGGTAATATCTTTTTTAAGACGGAAAATGACGGATATGGGCTTTTTGGAGATACAGACTCCGATACTGTCCACCAGCTCTCCGGAGGGCGCGCGGGATTATCTTATCCCCAGCCGCAAGCACCACGGTAAATTTTACGCTTTGCCGCAGGCTCCACAGATATTCAAACAGCTGCTGATGGTATCCGGATTTGACAAGTATTTCCAGATAGCGCCTTGTTTCCGTGACGAGGACGCAAGAGCCGACCGCTCGCCGGGCGAGTTTTACCAGTTGGATTTTGAAATGGCGTTCGCCACTCAGGAGGACGTGTTCGCGGCTGCCGAAGAGGTGCTGTACGATACTTTCGTAAAATTCGGCAAGAAAAAGGTATCTCCCGCGCCGTTCAAGCGTATCCCTTACGCGGAGGCTATGTTGAAATACGGCACGGATAAGCCGGATCTTCGCAACCCGCTGATAATCACCGAGCTGTCCGATCTGTTTATAGACAGCGATTTCAAGCCGTTTTGCAATAAGTGTGTAAGAGGCATAAGAGTGCCGCAGATGGCGGGCAAGTCCAAAGGCTTTTTTGAGAAGATGGAATCTTTCGCCCGCGAGATAGGCATGAAAGGTCTCGGCTACGTCAAGGTGGACGAGAATTTCAACTACCTCGGCCCGATAGATAAATTCTTAAACGACGATCAGCGCGCGGAATTAAAGACTCGCTGCGCGCTTGAGGTCGGCGACGTGCTGTACTTCATAGCCGATACGCCTAAGCTCGCGCCGAAGCTGGCGGGGCAGATACGCACCGAGGTCGCAAACCGTATGGAGCTTATAAAGGACGACAGCTTTGAGCTTTGCTTTATAGTGGACTTCCCGATGTACGAGGAGGACGAGGAGACCGGCAAGATAATCTTCACTCACAATCCGTTTTCCATGCCGCAGGGCGGACTGGAGGCGCTTAACGAGAAAGACCCGCTGGAGATACTCGCCTATCAGTACGATATCGTCTGCAACGGCGTTGAATTGTCCAGCGGCGCGGTAAGGAACCACAGTCCCGAAATAATGGTAAAGGCGTTCGAGATAGCGGGCTATACCGAAGCGGACGTTGCCGAGAAATTCGGCGCACTATACAGCGCGTTCAAGTACGGAGCTCCGCCCCACGCGGGAATGGCGCCCGGCGTGGACAGAATGCTTATGCTGTTCGCCGAGGAGGAGAGCATAAGAGAAGTGATAGCTTTCCCGATGAACTCCAACGCTCAGGATCTTTTGCTGGGCGCGCCTACCGAGGTCACCGAGCAGCAGCTGCGCGAGGTCCATATAAAGGTAAGGCAAAAGCCGAACAACTGACGTTGATACTATATATAATATGGAGATCACCTCTAATTTGTAGTTGAACGCTGCAAAAACCACAAAATATGCGATTCGATTTACCATATTGTGCAAATTGCCCAATTACAAGCTAAAAAATAGGCAAAATTTCTACACCAATTTTTTGAAGAAATTTTGCTAAAGGGCTTGTAATCGGGCTTTTCTTTATGTATAATATTAATTGCGCGCCGTCCGAAAAGGATGCGGCGCATACTGCTTGAGATATGCGAAGATGCTCAAGGTTGCGGCATTGCCGGGAATTTGAGCGGAGTATGTCCGACTATCGGGCGAAAGCCGTGACTTAAGGATTTGTTCCCTTTTTACAAGGGAAGGATCGGCAGGCTGCCGATACCCCCTACGGGAAAAATCCTGTTTTATACGCGCGAGGGTGAAACACCCGGCATAGTGTATTTGATATAAACGCGGTCACGGTATCAAAGTCCCCGAAATTTATTTTGAAAGGGAGAGAAAAAATGGCAGTAAAAGAAAAAGTGAGGATCAAGATCAAGGGTTACGACCACGCTATCGTGGACGCGGCTGCCGCTAAGATAGTGGAGACCGCAAAGCGCACAGGCTCCAGAGTTGCAGGACCTGTTCCGCTGCCCACCAGCAAGCAGGTAATAACCATACTCAGAGCTGTACACATGTACAAGGACAGCCGCGAGCAGTTCGAGCTTCGCACTCACAAGCGTCTTATCGACGTTATCCGTCCCACCAACAAGACAGTTGACGCTCTTAAAAATTTAGAGCTTCCTGCCGGTGTGGAAATGTCTATGGAAGTATAAGGTTAGACCTTATATAAAAGTTATGTTGGCGGCAGATACCGTCAACCGCTAACCAGCGGCGTCGGAATGACCCTATCGGCGTCGATGGTCAAGTCGGGAGACCGACCAATAACCAGAAGGAGGAATTAAACCATGACAAAAGGTTTGATCGGAAAGAAGATCGGCATGACGCAGATCTTTGACGAGGCGGGAAAAGTTGTTCCCGTTACCGTTGTTGAAGCAGGTCCGTGCGTAGTTACTCAGCTCAAGACCGCGGAAAACGACGGATATTCGGCTGTTCAGCTCGGTTTCGGTGATATTTCACCCAAGCACGTAAACAAGCCGATGACAGGTCATTTTAAGAAAAACGACCTTCCCTTCAAGAGGACTCTCAAGGAGTTCAAGATCGATAACGCCGAGATAAAGGTAGGCGATATCCTTAAAGCTGATGTATTCGCTATAGGCGATATGGTAGACGTCAGCGGTACCAGCAAGGGTAAGGGTTTCCAGGGCGCTATCAAGCGTCACAATCAGCACAGACTCAAAGAGACCCACGGTTCCGGTCCTGTTGCAAGACAGGCGGGCTCTATGGGCGCTTGCTCCTCGCCGTCGCGTATATTCAAGGGCAAGGGCATGGCAGGTCATATGGGTGCTGAAAAGGTAACGATCCAGAATCTCGTTATCGTAAAGATCGACACTGAAAATAATCTTATCGCAATCAAGGGTGCTGTTCCCGGTCCTAAGGGCGGAGTGGTTTGCATTACCGATGCGGTTAAGAAAGCGTAAGGAGGAGGATTAATATGCCAAAAGTATCTGTTTATGATATGAGCGGAGCTGTTGTATCCGACCTTGAGCTTAGCGACGGTGTGTTCGGCATCGAGCCTAACACCGCGGTCATGCACGCCGCAGTAGTCAATTATCTTGCAAATCAGCGTCAGGGCACGCAGTCCACGCTTACCAGATCAGAAGTAAGCGGCGGCGGCAAAAAACCCTGGAGACAGAAAGGCACCGGCCATGCAAGACAGGGCTCTACCAGAGCGCCCCAGTTCACACACGGCGGTATCGCGCTCGGCCCCAAGCCCAGAAGCTACAGCTACTCACTGAATAAAAAGGTAAAAAGACTTGCGCTCAAATCCGCACTTTCTTCCAAAGTCATCGACAGCGATATGATAGTTGTTGATTCGATAAAGTCGGACGAGTACAAGACCAAGACCATCGTTGCGATGCTCAAGGCGCTGAACGCCGACAAGGCGCTCATCGTGCTGGACAGCGTGGACGACAAGGTAATAAAGAGCGCCGCAAATGTTCCCGGCGTTAAGACAACACAGGTAAACACTCTTAATGTATACGACATTCTCAAGTACAACAAGTTCATCGTTGTAAAGGATGCCGTTGCGAAGATCGAGGAGGTGTACGCGTAATGGCAAAGCTTGCTTACGACATCATCATAAAGCCGGTCATCACCGAAAAGAGCATGGAAATGCTGGCGCAGCACGGCAAGTACACCTTTAAGGTGGCAAAGGATTCCAACAAGATCGAGATCGCTAAGGCGCTCGAGGCGCTGTTCCCCGGAGTCAAGGTCGCTAAGGTAAATACTGTCAATGTGCGCGGCGCAAAGAAAAGAATGGGACGCAGCGAGGGATACACTTCCGCCTGGAAAAAGGCTGTAGTAACTCTTGCAGAGGGCTCAAAGACGATAGAATTCTTTGACGGAATGATATAAAGGAGTGAGTTAAATGGCTATTAAATCTTATAAACCTGTCACCCCCGGCCGCAGAGGCATGACCGTCACTGATTACAGCGTTCTGTCCAAGACGGAGCCGGAGAAGAGCCTGCTGGAATCTCTCAAGAAGCATTCCGGACGCAACAGCTACGGCAGGATCACCGTAAGGCATAAGGGCGGCGCTCAGAGAAGAAAGTACCGTGTAATAGATTTCAAGAGGAACAAGACCGGCATGGACGCCGAGGTAATGACTCTTGAATACGACCCCAACCGTTCGGCGTTTATCGCGCTGGTACAGTATGAGGACGGCGAGAAGAGATACATCCTCGCTCCCGACGGACTTAAGGTAGGCGACAAGGTAAGAAGCGGCGCAGGCTCGGACATCAAGCCCGGCAACGCTCTGACGCTTTCCGATATACCGGTAGGTACCGTCATCCACAACATCGAGCTTTATCCCGGAAAGGGCGGACAGCTGGTTCGTTCCGCCGGCAACATGGCTCAGCTGATGGCAAAGGAAAACGGCTACGCGCTGTTAAGACTTCCCAGCGGCGAGCTGAGAAACGTATCCGATAAGTGCATGGCTACCATCGGAGTAGTTTCCAACCTCGACCATGAGAACGTAAATTACGGTAAAGCCGGCCGCGTTCGTCACATGGGTATAAGACCCACCGTGAGAGGTTCCGTAATGAACCCGAACGACCACCCGCACGGCGGCGGCGAGGGCAAATCGCCTGTAGGCCGTCCCGGACCCGTTACCCCGTGGGGCAAGCCCGCGCTGGGTTACAAGACCAGAAAGATAGGCAAGTCCTCCGACAAGTTCATCGTCAAGAGGAGAAGCCGCTGACAAGTATTGTTAATAAGTGCGGCGTTTGCCTGCGAGCAGTAAAATGCCGCCGCACATTAACTTGCAATTAAGAGCCGTTCGGGAGAACAGGCTCAGCTTGAAAGGAAAAACGATATATGAGCAGAAGCATAAAGAAAGGCCCTTACGTGCAGGAAGTTCTCATGAAGAGAGTCGTTGCAATGAATGAGGCCGGAGAGAAGAAGGTCCTTAAGACCTGGAGCCGCTCCAGCACGATATTCCCCGAATTTGTGGGACATACCTTCGCGGTGCATGACGGAAGAAAGCACGTTCCGGTATATGTGACCGAGGACATGGTAGGCCATAAGCTGGGCGAGTTTGCACCCACCAGGACCTTTAAGGGTCATGCGGGCAGCAAGACCAGCAACAAGTAAGGAGGAGTAAGCAATGGAGGCAAAAGCACAACTTAACCAGATCCGCATATCTCCTCGCAAGGTCGGCATTGTTCTCGATCTTATCAGAAACAAGCCCTGTGACGTGGCGATGGCGATATTAAAGACCACACCGAAAGCGGCAAGCGAGCCGTTACAGAAGCTCCTCAAATCGGCAATGGCAAACGCCGAGAACAATCACAGCATGGACGTAGGCAAATGCTATGTGTCCGAATGCTATGTAGGCGGGGGCATCACAATAAAGAGGATCAGACCCAAGGATCACGGTCGTGCACACCGTATTCTTAAAAGAACATCTAACATCGTGTTAGTGATAAAAGAATCGGAATAAGGAGGAGAGTAAATGGGACAGAAAGTTAATCCGCACGGACTCAGAGTCGGAATTATCAAGGATTGGGATTCCCGTTGGTTTGCCGGCAAATCGACATTCGGCGATACTCTCGTAGAGGACCAGAAGATCCGTGACTATCTTATCAACAAGAGAATGCTCAACAGAACCAACGGAGAGAGATCGGATCAGCAGCTTTCAAGAGCGGCAGGCATCTCTAAGGTAGAGATAGAGCGTACCGCGGGAGATAAGATAAAGATCCACATCCATACCGCTAAGCCCGGTATGCTTATCGGCGCAAAGGGCGCTGAGATCGAAAAGCTGCGCGCAGAGCTGGAAAAGCTCACCGGCGGCAAGAGCGTAAACTTGAACATCGTCGAGATAAAGAACCCCGACCTTGACGCTAAGTTAGTAGCAGAGAACATCGCAATGCAGCTTGAGCAGCGCGTTACGTTCAGAAGAGCGATGAAGGGCTGCATAGGCAGAACGATGAAATCCGGAGCAAAGGGTATCAAGACGATGGTAAGCGGCCGTCTCGGCGGCGCCGAGATAGCGAGAAGCGAAAGCTATCACGAGGGTACTATCCCTCTGCAGACGCTCAGAGCCGACATCGATTACGGCGTAGCAAGAGCGAACACCACATACGGCGTTATCGGCGTAAAGGTCTGGATATACAAGGGCGAGGTGCTCAAGGGCGAGCTTCCCGCTAACAGAGAAGAAAGACCGCGCCGCCGTCGTGACGACAACAGAAAGAGCAGACCCGCAAGGGACAGATCCGACAGACCCGCAAGAGGGGAAAGATCTGAGCGCAGAGCTAAAGAGGGAGGTAACGAATAATGCTGCTTCCGAAGAGAGTAAAATACAGGAGAGTACAGCGCGGTCGTTTGACCGGAAAAGCAACACGCGGCAACGTGGTAACCTACGGAGATTACGGTCTTCAGGCGACCGAGCCGGCGTGGATAACCTCCAACCAGATAGAGGCCGCCCGTATCGCGATGACGCGTTACATCAAGCGTGGCGGACAGGTATGGATAAAGATATTCCCCGACAAGCCGGTCACCGAAAAGCCGGCAGAAACACGAATGGGATCCGGTAAAGGTTCGCCTGAGTATTGGGTAGCCGTTGTTAAGCCCGGACGCGTGATGTTTGAGATCGCGGGTGTAAGTGAAGAAGTTGCAAGAGAGGCAATGCGTCTTGCGATGCACAAGCTGCCTATCAAGTGCAAATTCGTCACAAAGAACACAGGAGGCGAGCAGTAATGAAGGCTAAAGAAATAAAAGAACTTAACGAGATCGAGCTTGAAAAGAAGCTGGCAGAGCTTAAGCAGGAATTATTCAACCTCCGTTTTCAGCTTGCCGTAAATCAGCTTGAAAACCCCATGAGAATAAAGGCGGTAAGAAAAGAGATCGCGATATGCAAAACGATCCAGCGCGAGCGCGAGATCGCCGCTAACAAGTAAGAGAGGAGAACAGAGCTTTGAGTGAAAGAAATTTAAGAAAGACCAGAGTCGGCAAGGTCGTAAGCGACAAGATGGATAAGACCATCGTTGTAGCGATCGAGGACAACGTCCGCCACCCTCTCTACAAGAAGATAATCAAGCGTACTATCAAGCTGAAAGCACATGACGAGAACAATTCCTGCGGTATAGGGGATAAGGTCGAGATTATGGAGACCAGACCTCTTTCCAAGGATAAGAGATGGCGTTTGATAAACATCATCGAGAAGGCTAAGTAATAACGATCGCTTTTGATTTTACCGTAAAGGAGAAATATCCATGATTCAAATGCAGACACGCATGAAGGTTGCGGATAACACCGGCGCCAAAGAGCTTATGTGTATAAGAGTACTCGGCGGCACCCGCAGAAGATACGCAAACATCGGCGACGTGGTAGTAGCCTCCGTAAAGAAGGCTAACCCCGGCGGAACCGTTAAAAAGGGCGATGTTGTAAAGTGCGTAATCGTTCGCTCCACGACCGGACTCAGACGTGACGACGGCACATATATCCGTTTCGACGAGAATGCCGCCGTAATAATAAGAGAAGACAAGAACCCCAGAGGGACCCGTATTTTTGGGCCTGTAGCCAGAGAGCTCAGAGATAAGGACTATATCAAGATCCTTTCGCTTGCTCCCGAAGTATTATGATCCGGAGGTAAACATGAACACACTGCATATAAAAACAGGTGATACCGTTCAGGTGATGTCCGGCAAGGACAAGGGCAAGCAGGGCAAGGTGCTTGAGGTATCCCCCAAGGAGAAGAAGGTCATCATTGAAGGCAGGAACGTAGTTACCAAGCACGTTAAGCCCAGACGCCAGGGAGAGCTTGGCGGCCGCGTCAACGCGGAGGCTCCCATATACGCATGCAAGGTAATGCCGGTCTGCCCTAAGTGCAACAAGCCTACCAGAGTAGGACACGAGCAAAAGGGTGACAAGAAAGTAAGAGTCTGCAAGCGCTGCGGTGCAGAGCTGTAAGACGTCGGACACAGGGGTCGGATAAAGCAGCTTCCGGCTACCGTAAGGAGAATTAAACTATGACAAGAATGAAAGCATATTACAGGGAGACCGCCGCACCCGCGCTGTTCAAAAAGTTCGGCTATAAGAGTGTTATGCAGGTCCCCAAGCTCGACAAGATCGTGATAAACGTAGGCTGCGGCGAGGCTAAGGAAAACGCCAAGGTCGTAGACGCGATAATGAGCGATCTGTCACTTATAACCGGTCAGAAGCCGGTAGTATGCCGCGCTAAGAAATCTGTCGCAAACTTCAAGCTCAGAGAGGGCATGATAATCGGCGTAAAGGTAACGCTGAGAGATGAGAAGATGTATGAATTCCTCGACAGATTCTTCAACGTCGCACTTCCGCGTGTACGTGACTTCAGAGGTATCAACCCCAATTCCTTCGACGGCAGAGGCAACTACTCCGTCGGCATCAAGGAACAGCTGATATTCCCCGAGATAGAGTACGACAAGATCGACAAGGTACGCGGTATGGATATAAACTTTATCACCACCGCTAAGACCGATGAAGAAGCAAGAGAGCTGCTCACGCTGATGGGCGCTCCGTTCGCAAAGTAAGAAAGGAAAATAAACAGATATGGCAAAGAAATCAATGATTGCTAAGCAGCAGCGTCCTGCAAAGTTTTCCACACGTTCTTACAACAGATGCAAGATTTGCGGAAGACCGCACGCCTATATGCGTAAGTTCGGTATTTGCAGAATTTGCTTTAGAGAGCTTGCTTATAAGGGAGAAATACCCGGCGTAAAGAAATCCAGTTGGTAAGGCACAAATTTTTAAGGAGGAAGTAAGTAATGCAGATCACCGATACTATCGCAGATATGCTGACAAGGATCCGTAATGCGAACTCGGCAAAGCATCCGACTGTGGACGTACCCGCTTCCAATATGAAGAAGCAGATAGCACAGATATTGCTTGACGAGGGCTACATTAAGAATTTTAAGGTAATCGACGACGACAAGCAGGGCGTCATCAGGATCACTTTGAAGTATACTGAGAACAAGTCGCAGGTCATTACAGGTTTACGCCGTGTAAGCAAACCGGGACTTAGAATTTACTCAAACAGCAAGGATATGCCCAAGGTAATGAAAGGGTTGGGAATTGCTATCGTGTCCACCTCCAAGGGCGTTATGACCGACAGAGAGGCACGCAAGAACAATGTTGGCGGCGAAGTGCTCGCTTTCATCTGGTAAGAGGGAGGAACAGATATGTCAAGAATTGGTAACATGCCGATAGCTGTTCCTGCCGGAGTCGACGTAAAGGTCGACGGTTCAACAGTTACGGTAAAGGGTCCTAAGGGCACTCTTGTAAAGGAGTTCAAGCCCATAATGACCATCAAGTCGGAGGGCGCGGTAGTTACCGTACAGCGTCCCGACGATACAAAAGAGAGCCGTTCTCTGCACGGTTTGACGAGAACGCTTATTTCAAACATGATAAAGGGCGTTACCGAGGGCTTTTCCAAGGAGCTTGAGGTAAACGGCGTAGGCTACCGTGTTCAAAAGCAGGGCAAGGATCTTGTGATGAACTTAGGATTTTCCCATCAGGTAGTCGTATCGGATACGGAAGATATCAAGATAGAGTCACCCGCGCCCAACAAAATAATCATTACCGGTATCGACAAGCAGAAGGTCGGACAGTTTGCGTCTGAGGTAAGAGGCAAGCGTCCTCCCGAGCCGTACAAGGGCAAGGGCATCAAGTACGCTGACGAGGTCATCCGCCGCAAGGAAGGAAAAGCCGGCAAGGGTAAGAAGTAAGGCAAGGGGGTAGTTAAATTATGATCAAACAGATAGACAGCAAAAAGAGCAGGATCAAGCGCCGCAAGCGTGTACGCGCTAAGATAAGCGGTACCGCGGCTCGTCCCCGCCTGAGCGTATTCCGCAGCGCAAAGCACATCTACGCACAGCTCATCGACGATGAGGCAGGCGTTACGCTTTGCAGCGCATCGACCATGGAAAAAGGCTTTGAGGGCGCAGGCGGAAATGTTGACGCCGCAAAGAAGGTCGGACTTGCGATCGCCGAGAAAGCAAAGAAAGCAGGCATCTCTGAGGCGGTATTTGACCGTTCGGGATATATATATCACGGCAGAGTAGCCGCTTTGGCAGACGGCGCCCGCGAAGGCGGACTCAGCTTTTAAGAAGGATATAGGAGGACAAAGATTTTGGCACTTTTAGATGCTAGCAAATATGAGCTTTCCGAAAAGGTAGTAGCCATAAACAGCGTATCCAAGACCGTTAAGGGCGGACGTATAAGGAAGTTTTCCGCGCTGGTGGTCGTAGGCGATCAGAATGGTATTGTCGGCTTCGGCATGGGTAAGTCCAGCGAAGTTCCCGATGCTATCCGTAAGGGTATAGAGGACGCTAAGAAGAACATCGTAAAGATATCTTTGAAAGGCACCACGATACCCCACGAGGTAACAGGAAGATTCGGCGCCGGCACTGTACTGCTCAAGCCTGCTCCGGAGGGTACCGGCGTTATCGCCGGCGGTCCGGTTCGTGCGGTGGTTGAGATGGCGGGTATCAAGAATATCCGTACCAAGTCGCTTCGTTCCAACAATCCCTGCAACGTGGTAAGAGCTACCATGGCGGGACTCACCTCGCTCAGAGATGCGGAAGAGGTCGCAGCCATCAGAGGAAAGACCGTAAAAGAGATTCTCGGCTGAAAATTATTTCAGAAAGGACTATAATCGACATGGCTTTGAAGATCAAGCTGGTCAAATCCCTTGTAGGACGCAAGGACAGCCACATTGCGACCGCTGAGTCGCTGGGACTGCGCAAGATCGGCGCTGAGACCGTTCAGCCCGACAACGCGGCTACAAGAGGCAAGATCAAAGAAATTTCATATTTAGTTGAGGTTACTGAGGAATAATTCCTTACACCTTACAGAGCTTTATGCAGATTATTAAAACAGGAGGTGTAACGATTGAAGCTACACGAATTATCACCCGCAGCAGGCGCAACTAAGGACGTAAAGCGTATAGGACGCGGTCACGGCTCCGGCCACGGCAAGACTGCCGGCAAAGGTCACAAGGGTCAGTGGGCGAGATCCGGCGGCGGAGTAAGACCGGGATTTGAAGGCGGTCAGACTTCTCTTGCAAGACGTATGCCTAAAAGAGGCTTTAACAATATTTTTGCTACGGAGTATACGATAGTAAACGTATCCGATCTTGAGGCTCGCTTTGAAAGCGGTGCAGTCATAGATACCGATGCGCTGGTAAACGCAGGTCTTGTTACCAAGCTGCTTGACGGAGTAAAGGTCCTCGGCAGAGGAGAGCTTACCAAGAGCTTTACAGTCAAGGCGGCAAAGTTTTCCGAATCTGCTAAGACCAAGATCGAAAACGCAGGCGGAAAGATTGAGGTGCTGTAATGTTTCAGGTTTTCAGAAATGCGTGGGCTGATCCCGCACTTCGTAAAAAGCTGCTTTTCACACTGCTTATAATCGTAATATTCCGCTTCGGTTCACAGTTATTCGTACCTTTCCTTGATCCCGAGGCCATTCAAGGCATGATGGGCGAGGGAACGATACTGAACTATCTGGATGTTATGACCGGCGGTGCGATGAGCAACGGTACACTGTTCGCAATGTCGATAACCCCGTACATCAACGCGTCGATAATCATACAGCTGTTGGCGGTGGCTATTCCGGCACTGGAAAGACTGCGTAAGGAAGGCGAGGAAGGACGCAAAAAGCTGACCATGATCACAAAGCTTGTGTCGCTCGGCATAGCGTTGTTCCAGTCCGTCGCGTTCTATATAGGGCTCAGAAATGCAAACGCAGTATACTACACCGAAGGCTTTGACGGTGTTCTGGCAGCGATAGCGATAATCGCCTGCTTCGTCGCGGGTGCGTCGCTCATCATATGGCTGGGCGACCAGATAAGCCGCAAGGGTATCGGAAACGGTATCTCCATCATACTGTACGCCGGCATTATTTCAAGAGTGCCGAGTATGGTATACAATCTTATAAATCAGATACAGCTCCAGCCGCAGAACTGGGTATTCGTACCGCTGATACTTGTTATCTACATCTTGATGATAGCGTTCGTTATCCTCATGACCAACGCGGAAAGACGTATACCGGTACAGTATGCGAAGAGAGTTGTCGGAAGAAAGATGTACGGCGGACAGGGCACGCATATACCGATAAAGGTAGCTATGGCGGGCGTTATGCCGATAATCTTCGCGGTGTCCATCATGTCGCTTCCTGCCACCATAGGCTGGTTCTTCGGCGTGACTGCAGAGAGCCAGGGCTTCTGGGGAGATGTAATGAGATTCTTTAGCCAGAACAGCCCGTGGTACGCGCTTATCTATTTCTTCCTTATCATTGCGTTCAACTATTTCTATATCGCAATGCAGTACAATCCCGTTCAGATCGCGAACGATCTGAAGAAGAACAACGGCGCTATCCCCGGATACCGTCCGGGCAAGCCCACATCGGACTTTATTCACAATTCGCTTTCAAAGGTAACGCTGGTCGGCGCTATATTCCTCGGTATAATCGCGGTATTCCCGATAATATTCCAGAATCTTACCGGACTCAGAGGACTTTCGCTCGGCGGTACTACCATACTGATAGTAGTAGGCGTTGCGCTTGAAACGGTACGCGCTCTTGAGAGCCAGATGATGATGCGTCATCATAAAGGCTTCCTTGAATAAGAGATACTCGCAGAAAGGAAATTGTTATGAATCTGATTTTCTTAGGCGCTCCCGGTGCCGGCAAAGGCACACAGGCGGAGATAGTATGCGAAAAGCTGGGTATACCCGCTATCTCTACCGGCAACATGCTCAGAGAAGCAGTTAAGCAGGGTACTGCCGCAGGACTTGCGGCTAAAGAGTATATGGACAGGGGCGACCTTGTTCCTGACGAGGCGGTCATAGGCATACTCAAGGAGAGGATCGCTCAGGACGACGCTAAAAACGGCTTTATCCTGGACGGCTTCCCGAGAACGGTCGCTCAGGCAGAGGCTCTTGAAGAGATGGGAATAAACATCGACAGAGTTATCGAGATACGCGTTCCCGATAAGAAGATAATCGAAAGAATGTCCGGCAGACGCGTATGCGAGAACTGCGGCTCCTCTTACCACATCGTGTACAATCCTCCCAAAGAAGAGGGCGTATGCGACAAGTGTTCGGGCAAGCTGGTACAGCGCGTGGACGACAAGCCGGAGACCGTGCTTTCAAGACTTGAGACCTACCGTGAAAAGACCGAGCCGTTGAAGGATTACTATTGCAAAAAGCGTAAGCTCATCTCGGTAGAAGGTCAGGAAGAGGTTTCGGATACCGCAAAGCTGACCATGGCTGCGGTAAACGCGAAGTTATGATATCGGTAAAATCGGCAAAAGAGCTGGAAGCGATGAAAAAGGCGGGCGCGATAGCCGCGGGTGCGTTAGTAGCCGCAGGCGAGGCGCTTAAGCCCGGAATGAGCACCTGGGAGTTGGATAAGGTCATACACGACTACATCGTATCCCGCGGAGCAAGACCCTCGTCGCTGGGGTACGGCGGTTTTCCCGCAAGTGCCTGCATATCCGTGAACGCCGAGCTTATCCACGGCATACCTTCCAAAAAGAAGATCATCCACGAGGGCGATATAGTTTCCGTGGACGTGACTGCCGAGATAGACGGCTACAACGGAGATAACGCCTACACGTTTCGCGTAGGAAAGGTCTCCGACGAAGCCGAACGGCTGCTGAACACTACCGAGGAAGCCCTTTACGAGGGCATAAAGATGGCGGTCGCCGGCAACCGGATAGGCGATATTTCAAACGCGGTACAGACCTATTGCGAGTCGAGAGGTTACTTCGTAGTAGAGAGATTTATCGGACATGGCATCGGCCGCGAAATGCACGAAGCTCCGGATGTACCGAACTTCGGCAGAGCGGGCAGAGGCCCCCGGCTGGTACCGGGAATGACGATATGTATCGAGCCTATGATAAACCAAAGCTGTGCTCAGGTGCAGATAATGCCGGACAAATGGACGGTCGTTGAGGCGAACGGAAATCTGTCGGCGCATTATGAGCATACCATCGCTATAACGGACGGTGAGCCGCTGATACTTACAAAAAGCTCACTTCATCACCCGAAATAACGGAGGGAATATGTACCGAGAGGCACTTGCAGCAGGAATGGTGGTAAAAAGCGCGGCGGGGCGCGACAGCGGCGGCTGGTATGTCGTCGTGAAAGAGGAAAACGGCTTTGCGTATATTGCCGACGGTAAAACGCACAAGCTGTCCTCCCCGAAAAAGAAGAATCCGCTTCATCTCCGTAAAACGCTTACGGTAATGGATATGACGGATATTACCGACAAAAAGTTAAGAACGGCTCTTAGGGGGTTCGGTCTTAGAGCAAACACCGAGGAGAGTGATTGATCTTGTCTAAAGAAGACGTAATCGAGGTAAACGGTAAGATACTTGAGGCGCTGCCCAACGCAACATTTCAAGTAGAGCTGGAAAACGGACATAAGATACTGGCTCACGTCAGCGGCAAGCTGCGTATGAATTTCATCCGCATACTGCCCGGCGACAAGGTTACCGTTGAGATGTCACCTTACGATCTTACAAAGGGAAGAATTACCTGGAGAGCCAAGTAATAAACACTTTATGTGCGGCGAAGCACGCCGGAAAAACCTGCGAAAGGAGAGGTGTCCTGCGGGACACGGTGAAAGTTATGAAAGTAAGACCTTCAGTAAAGCCTATGTGCGACAAGTGCAAGGTTATCAAGCGCAAGGGCAAGGTAATGGTGATCTGCCAGGAGCCCAAGCACAAGCAAAGACAGGGCTAAGCCCGCAATAACAGGAGGAAAATGATATGGCAAGAATTGCCGGCATCGATCTGCCGAGAGAAAAGCGCATAGAGATAGGCTTGACCTATGTTTACGGCATCGGCAGAAAAACATCTAACGATATTCTCGCCGCTGCGGGAGTTGATCCCGACACGAGAGTCAAGGATCTTACCGGTGAGGAAGAAAGCAAGATCCGTGAAGCTATCGACAAGCTCGGCGTTATGGTAGAGGGCGACCTGAGAAGAGAAGTAGCGCTCAATATCAAGCGTCTTGTAGAGATCAACTGCTACAGAGGCACTCGTCATCGCAAGGGTCTGCCGGTACGCGGTCAGCGCACCAAGACCAACGC
Organism: uncultured Ruminiclostridium sp.; assembly: GCA_947630685.1. Lineage (GTDB taxonomy): Bacteria > Bacillota > Clostridia > Oscillospirales > Ruminococcaceae > Ruminiclostridium_E. The sequence continues at coordinate 24,265 of CANRII010000018.1, forward strand.
AAGGACAAGAAAAGGTCCTAAGAAGACGATTGCCAACAAGAAGAAGTAATTTATATAAAATGAAAGGTGGTAAGTAAATGGCAAAGGCAACAGGCTCAAAGAAGCCGGTCATACGCAGACGCCGTGAGCGCAAGAATATAGAAAACGGCGCGGCTCATATCCAGTCTACTTTCAACAATACGATAGTAACTATAACGGATAATCAGGGCAACGCTTTATCCTGGGCGTCCGCAGGCGAGCTGGGCTTCAGAGGCTCGAGAAAGTCCACTCCTTTCGCTGCGCAGAGCGCTGCCGAAACAGCGGCAAAGGCTGCAATGGAGCATGGTCTTAAGACTGTAGAGGTCTTTGTAAAGGGTCCCGGAATGGGACGTGAGGCAGCTATCCGCGCTTTACAGGCAGCAGGCCTTGAGGTAAAGCTTATAAAGGATGTAACGCCTATCCCTCACAACGGATGCCGTCCGCCCAAGCGCAGACGTGTATAAGGACCGGGTACGTTAGCCCGGAGTCGTGATGCAGTTAACTGCACAGAAAACGATATTTATTTAACAAACGGAGGTACTGACAAATGGCAGTAAGCAGAGAACCGGTCTTGAAAAGATGCAAGGCATTAGGAATTTCTCCCATGGTATTGGGATACAGCAAGGAAACTAACCGTCACGCTAACGCAAATAACAGAAAAAAGGTGTCGGATTACGGAATGCAGCTTAAAGAGAAGCAGAAGCTGAAATTCATCTACGGAGTGCTGGAAAAGCAGTTCTATCATTACTATGAAAAGGCTGTAAAGATGGAAGGCAACTCGGGTGAGAACCTGCTCAAGCTGCTGGAATCCAGACTTGACAACGTGGTATTCAGAATGGGCATGGCTATCACCAGACGCGAGTCCAGACAGCTGGTCACCCACGGTCATTTTACCGTAAACGGCAAGAAGGTCGATGTTCCTTCCTACAAAGTAAAGCCCGGCGATATTATTGCAGTCAGCGAGAAGAGCAAGAAGAGCCCCAAGTTTGCGCAGATAGTTGAACAGACGAACGGACGTTTGGTTCCGTTATGGCTGGACGTAAATAAAGAGGCTATGTCGGCTAAGGTAGTGCGCGAATCTCAGCGCGACGAGATCGACTATGAGATCGCAGAACATCTGATAATCGAGTTGTACTCCAAATAATCGGCATACTCTTTGCAGACCGTTATACGGTTTGTATCAGTTATTTTTAATTTACGATTGCGCGCCGTTTACCGCACGGGGAGAGCTACATCCGGGGTTATCCGGATGCTCCCGAAAGCGTAAGTTAAAATTAACTGGGCGTTTGCGCAGGACGCGTAACAGCCCGTTTAGGTCGGGATTTCCCGAATCAACAATCAACAAACTTGTGGGAGGGTAAACCAAATGCTTGAAAAAATAGAAAAGCCAGTAATAGATGCCACAAAGCTCAAGCCGGACGGAACTTACGGTATGTTTACGCTGGAGCCGCTGGAAGCCGGATACGGAAACACGCTGGGCAACAGCCTGCGCCGTGTGCTGCTTTCCTCACTCCCCGGAGTTGCGGTGACCTCTGTCAAGATAGACGGGGTACAGCATGAATTTTCTACCATTCCCGGTGTAAAAGAAGATGTTACCGAGATAATCCTTAACATCAAGGGTATCATTGCAAAGATGTATGGCGAATGCCCGAAAACAGTTTATATTGAAGCTGAAGGCGAGTGTGTCGTAACTGCCGGAGATATAAAGACCGACAGCGAGATCGAGATACTTGACCCCGGTATGCACATTGCCACCCTCGGCCCGGGAGCTAAGCTCTATATGGAGATAACTCTTGACAGAGGCAGGGGCTATGTATCCGCGGAAAAGAACAAGCAGCAGCTTCAGCCGATAATCGGCATAATTGCTGTGGACAGCATTTACACGCCGGTATTAAAGGTGAACTACGTCGTAGAGAACACCCGTGTCGGACAGAGGACCGACTATGACAAGCTGATACTTGAGGTATGGACGGACGGCACCATATCCGCGAAAGAAGCTGTATCTTTCGCAGCTAAGATGCTCACCGATCATTTGCAGCTCTTTGTAGAGCTGTCCGACGAGTCGATCCAGCCCGATATGATGGCGGACAAGAGCGAGACAGGCAAGGATAAGCTGCTTGAGATGACTATAGACGATCTGGATCTTTCCGTTCGTTCCTTCAACTGCCTCAAGCGCGCGAACATCAACACGGTGGACGACCTTATCAGCATGTCGCTCAACGATATGATGAAGGTAAGAAACTTAGGTAAGAAGT
>CANRII010000019.1 GCA_947630685.1 uncultured Ruminiclostridium sp.
GCCCTTTACTATAGACGCTATCTTTTCGGGATAGTTCTTTCCGCAGGCTATATAATCCAGGAAGAACAGCGGCTTCGCTCCGCAGCAGATAATGTCGTTGACGCACATGGCAACGGCGTCTATGCCTATCGTGTCATGCTTATCAAGCAAAAACGCGAGCTTTATCTTTGTGCCGACGCCGTCGGTGCCGGATACCAGCACAGGCTCTTTCATTCCGGTAAGATCGGGCTGGAACAATCCGCCGAACCCGCCGATAGAGGAGATAGCGCCTTTTATTTTTGTACGCTTTACGTCCTCCTGCATAAGCCTTACGCTTTCATATCCGGCGGTAACGTCAACGCCCGCCGTTTTATAGCTGTCGGAAAAGCTGTTTTTCATATTATCATTCTCCGTTTCTGCCGCCTGAGCGGCGGTTTGAGCTTTTTATTCGATGAGCTTTTGCTCAAATTTATCCTTAGGCATTTCGTCCGGCACTTCTATCGGATATTTGCCGGTAAAGCAGCCGCTGCAAAATCCGGTGTCCGCTTCTTCGGCTATCCTTACTACATTCTCCGCACTAAGATAACCCAGCGTGTCCGCGCCGATATGCTTTGCTATTTCCGGTACGGTCATTTTGCAGGCTATCAGCTTGTCCTTGCTGTCGATATCCGTACCAAAATAGCAGGGGCTTATGAACGGGGGAGAGGAGATTCGCATATGTACCTCTTTTGCTCCCGCGTTGCGGATAAGCGCCACTATCCTGCCGCTGGTCGTGCCTCTTACGATACTGTCGTCTACCAGTACCACGCGTTTGCCCTCGACTACCTTTTTAATGACGTTGAGCTTTATCTTTACCGAGTCCTCTCTCATACCCTGAGCAGGCTGGATAAACGTCCTGCCTACATAGCGGTTCTTAATAAATCCCACCCCGTAGGGTATGCCTGACGCATGCGCAAAGCCAAGCGCCGCGTCAAGTCCGCTGTCAGGTACGCCGATAACTATATCCGCGTCTACCGGATGCTCCTTTGCAAGAAATTCACCGGCGCGCAGCCTTGCCCCGTGTACCGAAGCGCCGTTTATCACGCTGTCCGGCCGTGCAAAGTATACATACTCGAATACGCACATGGTGCCTTTTTTTCTGCAATTTGTTTCTATGGAATTGAGTCCGTTTTCATTTATCACGACTATCTCGCCGGGCTTGACGTCTCTTAGATAATCCGCGCCTATGCTGTCAAGCGCGCAGCTTTCGCTGGCAACGACGTATCCTCCGTCCGGTAATGTGCCTATGCATAATGGGCGGAATCCGTCCGGGTCGCGCGCGGCTATCAGCTTTTTCGCGGACATTATCACAAGTGAATATGCGCCGCGTATTTTTCCCATAGCCTTTTCCAGCGCCTTTTCGATAGAGCCGGTCTCAAGACGCGCTTCGGTTATCGCGTAGGAGATGACCTCGGTATCGCTGGTAGAGTGGAATATCGCGCCTTTCAGTTCGTATTCGCGCCGCAGCGTCAGCGCGTTGATAAGGTTTCCGTTGTGCGCTATCGCCATAGGACCTTTGATATGCCTTACCACTATCGGCTGAGTATTAGACGCGGTGATATTTCCGGTAGTGGAATATCTCACATGCCCCAGCGCTATCTTGCCCTGCGGCAGCTTGCCGAGGCTTTCCGCGTCGAATACCTCGTTTACCAGTCCCAAACCTTTGTGATAGCTGAATACGCCGCGGTCGTTTACTACTATCCCGCAGCTTTCCTGTCCGCGGTGCTGTAAAGCGTACAGCCCGTAAAATACCGAATTTGCAACGGTGGTCGGAGTATTGCTGTATATTCCGAAAACGCCGCACTCCTCACGGATGCAGTTGAACATTTTTATTCCTTTCCGTTCCAGCAATACGTACACAGCTTGCAGGAGGAGAGTCCTACCGCTTTTACCGTGCCGCTGAGCGACTGATATTCAAGAGATGTCAGCTTCAGCCTGCGGCAGATCTCCGCGCGCAGCTTTTTCCCTCGCTCGGTAGACGTATCGCTGTATTCCTCTAAATATTTTGTACCCTCTGCACCCTCAAAATCATTTATTATATTTCTTGCTATAAGGTCAAGCTCCGAAGTGCTCCTCGAAAAGTTCAGATACTTGCACCCGTACATTATCGGCGGACAAGCGGAACGCATGTGTACCTCTTTAGCGCCGTTTGCATACAAAAATTCCACCGTTTCTCTCAGCTGAGTGCCGCGCACTATGCTGTCGTCCACAAACAGCAGCTTTTTATCCTTTATCAGCTCATGCACCGGTATCAGCTTCATTTTAGCCACCCGGTTCCTCATCGCCTGACTTTGCGGCATAAAGCTCCTCGGCCAGGTCGGCGTGTACTTGATAAACGGACGTGCAAACGGTATGCCGCTGCGGTTCGCATAGCCTATCGCGTGCGCCGTGCCGGAATCCGGTACGCCGCAGATATAGTCCACATCCGGAAGCGTGCCGTTGTCTATATCCGCCTGCGCCATTATGCTGCCGTTGCGGTATCTCATAAGCTCTACGGTAACGCCCTCGTATACCGAGTTCGGATAGCCGTAATACGTCCAAAGGAACGTGCAGATCTTCATTTCGTCCCGTCCCGGACTAAGCTGCTCTACTTTGTCGGCGGTTATCTTTACTATCTCCGCCGGAGCAAGCTCTTTAAGCATTTCGTAACCGAGCTTCTGCATAGCGAACGATTCCGAAGAAACGCAATAGCCGTCCTCTTTCTTTCCGAGGATTATCGGCAGCCTGCCAAGCTTATCCCTTGCCGCGATAATGCAATCCTTTGTGAGTATAAGCAGCGACATAGAGCCTTTTATTGTATCCTGCGCATAGCGTATGCCCTCCACAAAAGAATCCTTCTGTGAGATGAGCGCACCGATAAGCGCGCTGGAATTTATCCTGCCGCTGCTCATCGCTTCAAAGCTCGCCTGATATGTATTGGTTATCTCGTGCTTTATCTCCTCGGCGTTGTTGATTATGCCGACGTTGCACACCGCATAAGTACCCAGCTTAGAGCTTAGCAGTATCGGCTGCGGGTCGGTATCGCTTATGCAGCCTATACAGAGCTTTCCGCTCGTTTCCTCTACGTCCTTTTCAAACTTTGTGCGAAAAGGCGAGTTTTCTATACTGTGTATGCTGCGCTGAAACCCCTTTTCCTCGGAGTATGCAGTCAGACCGCCGCGCTTTGTGCCGAGGTGTGAGTGGTAGTCGGTGCCGAAAAATACGTCGCTTACGCAATCGTTTTTGCTCACCGCTCCGAAAAATCCGCCCATAACATCTCATCCTCCTAAAAGGAGAATGCCTCCTCTTTGATTTTTATTATTCGCCGAAGATACGGTGCATTATCTCGTTGTACGCGTCCTCGACTCCGCCCATATCGCGGCGGAAACGATCCTTATCCAGCTTTTCGTGAGTGGTGCTGTCCCAGAAACGGCAGGTATCCGGAGATATCTCGTCCGCGAGTATCACGGTGCCGTCCGGTGTTCTTCCGAACTCTATCTTGAAGTCGATAAGGTCGATGTTCAGCTTTTTGAAAAAGTCTTTCATAAAGTCGTTTACCTTGAACGCATATCCCGAAATAGTGTCTATCTCGTCTTTGGTGGCAAGACCCAGCCCCAGAGCATAATAGTCGTTTATGAACGGGTCGCCGAGATCGTCGTTTTTATAGCTGAATTCCAGCGTCGGGCATTTAAGGGGAGTGCCCTCCTCAATACCCAGCTTTTTGGAAAAGCTGCCGGCTGCGACGTTTCTTACGATGACCTCAAGCGGAACTATCTCCACCTTCTTTACCAGCGTTTCACGGTCGTTAAGCTCCTCTACCAGATGAGTGGAAACGCCCGCCTTTTCCAGCAGACCGAACATGTAGTTGGTCATTTTGTTGTTTATCACGCCTTTTCCGGTGATAGTGCCTTTCTTAAGTCCGTTGAACGCGGTCGCGTCGTCCTTGTAGGAAACGATGACCAGATTCGGATCGTCCGTAGCATATACCTTCTTGGCTTTGCCCTCATAGAGCATTTCTTTCTTTTCCATGGTTTTCTCCTTTTTTACTTATAATAGTATACAGCCCTTTCAGACTGACTGTTCACCTATCTCTTTGTCCGCCGCAAGCACTTTTTCTGTCTGCTCGGCTCTGAATTGCTTATATTTTTCCATAAGAGCGCTGTCGGAGACCGCGAGTATCTGCACCGCAAGGTACCCCGCGTTCGCCGCTCCGTTGATAGCCACCGTAGCTACCGGAACTCCGGAGGGCATCTGCACCGTCGCCAGCAGCGCGTCCATTCCGTCGAGATTGCTTGAACTCAGCGGTATGCCGATGACGGGCAGGGGAGTCTGTCCCGCGATAGCTCCCGCAAGATGCGCCGCCATTCCCGCGGCGGCGATTATCACTCCGAAGCCGTTTTGCTCGGCGGACGAAGCAAGCTCGCTGACCTGAGCCGGACACCTGTGCGCGGAAAGCACCCTCATCTCATACGGCACGCCGAAACGCTTCAGCACGTCGGCAGCTTTTTTGACCGTGCCGGCGTCGCTGCTGCTGCCCATGACTATTGCGACCTTTTTCATTTTGTCACGTTCCTTTCTTTTCCTTTTAATTAAAAAAATTAAGCTGTGTATAGAGGTTCACAGCTTATAATATACTTGTATTACGGAAAAGCAGTGTATTTTCAGATACGTCAGATACGCAGAAACGACCCGACAATATGTGATAACTGTACAATGAGCAAAAATGCGTACACATTTTGATCGTTCCTTTCTTTGCTTTTCTATACTAATTGTACCTTATTTAGATACCAAATTCAAGAGTAAAAAAGAAAAATCTATTAAATTGTCGCTTTTTCACAACTGCCTATATTCCTTTTTGTATCTTTTGCACATTTAACTTTATAAAGTTAAACTGAAATGATCTGTAACGGCACTGTAAACGTTTTCACATTCGCAAATGGCGTTAAATTCGATATTTCGCGGGTCTAATGCAGTTTGTTGATTAAAATAACTCTCATTTAGTTACAAAAGTGTAAACAAAAATTGTGCATGTTGACGAAAAATAGGAAAAATATGTACGATTGTAAACGTTTACAGTAAAAAGTACAAAATCTTTCCCCAAAAAGTCTTGCAATTTAGTAAAACATGTGATATTATTATGACGATAAGGAAAAAATGTTGCATTTTATGTCAGCATTTCTCCTTTACAAAAGGCCGAAAGGCAAGGAAAGTCTTGCTTCGCAGGACTTGAGAAAACTACTGGAGGAATCACCAATGAAGAAAAGAATTTTGGCGGCTCTTCTCGCATCTGCTACTCTTATCAGTATAGCAGGCTGTGAGTCGACCGCAAGCACCTCTACTCCCGCCAGCACCGGTGGAGAGACGAGCACAGCAGATTCTACTGCCGGCGGTACTGAATCTACCGGCGGAGATGCTGCACAGGATGCAGGTCAGTATATTCATGATATTACGCTTGCAGACGGTGAAGGCAAGAAGCTTAACATCTACGCTTGGAACGAAGACTGGAAAAAGCAGTTCGATCAGTATGTTAAGCCCCATCTGCCCGCAGATGTTGAGGTAGAATTCATAATCAACCCGAACGAAGGCAACGCATACCAGAACAAGCTGGATACCGACCTTCCGCTCAACGCTGACAAGGACGCCAACGAGAAGATAGACATGTTCCTCTTCGAGGCTGACTACGCTACCAAGTACGTAGATACTCAGTACACTGTTGATGTTAAGGAACTCGGTGTTACCGATGACGACATCTCCGCTATGTACCAGTACACTACCGATGTAGCTAAGGATTCCGCAGGTGCTCTTAAGGCAGTTTCCTGGCAGGCAACTCCTGGTCTGTTCGCTTATCGTCGTGATATAGCTAAGGACGTTCTGGGTACCGACGATCCCGAAGAAGTTCAGGCAGCTCTGTCTGATTGGGATAAGTTTGAGGAAGTTGCTCAGAAGGCTAAGGATAAGGGCTACTTCATGCTGTCCGGTTATGATGATACCTATCGTACCTTCTCCGGCAACGCTACTAAGCCTTGGGTAGACGCTGACAACAACATCCAGGTTCCCGATGAACTGATGGCTTGGGTTGATCAGACTAAGGATTACACCGACAAGGGCTTCAACAACAAGACCACTCTTTGGTCTGACGCATGGTCTGCTGATCAGGCACCCGGCGGAAAGGTATTCGGCTTCTTCTACTCCACTTGGGGTATCAACTTCACTCTGTCCGCTAACTCTCTCGAAAAAGCAGTAAAGGATGGCGGTAAGGAAGAAGTAGGCAACGGCGAGTATGGTAAGTGGGCTGTATGCTATGGTCCTAAGCAGTACTTCTGGGGCGGCACATGGATGGCAGCAGCAGCCGGCACCGACAACCCGAAGCTGGTTGGTTCTATCATGAAGGAATTCTGCTGCAATCCTGAATTTGGTAAGGCATTCGCAGAGGAGACCAACGACTACTACAATGACGTTAATGTCATGAAGGAAATCTCTTCCGATCCTGATTACGGTTCAGAGTTCCTCGGCGGACAGAACCATTACGCTCTGTTCTATGAGATCGCTGACGATATCGTTATGGCTAACTGCACCAAGTATGATCAGGGCTGCAACGAAGACTTCCAGAGCGCTATGCATGACTACTTCAACGGCACGATCGAGTCCAAGGATGTTGCTCTTAACACATTCTATGGCCTGATCAAGGCTAAGTATCCCGACGTTAAGGTTCCGGATACCGCAATTGCTCCTCCGGCCGAGTCTAAGGCTGAGTAATCAAGTATAGTAATTAACTGCTATATCATCTAATCTGCTTGACTGCGGATTCAAACGAATTCGCAGTCAAGTATGTTAATGAAACGAATTGAGAGATCTTTCGTTTCATTAACATGCTTTGTAAGCATGGTTAAGAAGGGGCATCGCCCTAAATAAAGGTGAGGTGTTAATATGGCACAACCGGTTGCCGAAATAAAGCCGGCTAAGAAAAAAGGCTCAATAGGGACTTACAAAAAATGGGGCTATATTTTTATGATCCCGTTTACACTGGCTTTCTTGATTTTCCAGGCTTGGCCGTTGATCCAGACTTTCTATTATAGCTTTTTTGAGTATTACAGAAGCTTCCCCGACTGGATAGGACCTAATTTCATCGGCTTGGAAAACTTTGTATCGTTATTTGATATCAACGAGCTGAACAACGTTTTCCAGCTTACATTAAACACATTGATAATGTGGGTTGCCGGATTCGTTCCGCAGATTATTATCTCACTGCTGTTTGCATATTGGTTTACAAACGTCCGCTTAAGACTCAGATGCTTAGGACTTTTCAAGACCATCATTTATATGCCTAACCTGATAATGGCCGCTGCATTTTCAATGTTGATATTCACGCTGTTCTCAGAGGTTGGTCCTATAAACGAACTAATCAAGCTCTTCACAGGCGGCGAGCCTTTCTACTTCTTCAACTATACTGGAAGTATAATCGGCGTCGTAGGTTTGATGAACTTCCTGATGTGGTTCGGCAATACCACCATACTTTTGATGGCTGCGATGATGGGTATCAATGAATCCGTTATCGAGGCTGCCGAGATAGACGGTGCAACAGGCTCTCAGATATTCTGGAGAATAACCGTTCCGCTTATCCGTCCGATACTTGTATACGTTCTTATCACCTCGTTGGTAGGCGGTCTGCAGATGTTCGACGTTCCGCAGGTCCTCACAAACGGTACAGGCAACCCCGGCGGTACTACCAAGACGCTTATCATGTATCTTAACGAGAACATCTCCACATCTTCCAACTATGGTAAAGCGGGCGCTATTTCAATAGTAATATTCGTAATATGCGCTATAATGAGCTTGATAGTATACTACGGTTTCGCAAGCGATAAGACCGAAAGAGAGGCAAATAAGGCGGCAAAAGCTGCTATTAAGGCCGAAAGAAAAAGGAGGGCTGAATGATGAGCGCAAAAGATAAGAAAGTATCCGAACAAAAATCCGCACTTCAGCAGCCTAACTTCAACCCCGATATGAAAGCAGGGGCAGGTCTGCACATACATAGAGCAGTATGCTACATCGTGCTTACTTTCTTCTCGCTGTTGTGTCTGTTCTTCTTCTATCTGCTGATCATAAACGCTACACGTTCTCACCCCGAGATACTCAGAGGACTTTCGTTCCTGCCGGGCGGCTCGTTTATCGCAAATTTCCAGAACGCTTTAGCCAGCCCGTCGATATCCATTGTTTCCGGTATCATAAACAGTTTGATAATCGCCGTGTCAAGTGCGTTGCTCTCGGTTTACTTCTCCGCGATGACCGCTTACGCGATCCATGTATATAATTTTAAGGGTAAGAAGTTCATCTTCAACTTTATCCTTATAATCATGACGATACCCACCCAGCTCAGCGCGCTCGGTTTGTTCAACATGAGCACCCAGCTTGGCTGGAGAAACACCTTTATTCCGCTGATATTCCCCGCAATAGCAGCTCCTACCGTATTCTTCTTTATGATACAGTACATGAAGAGCTCGCTTCCTCTGGACATTGTAGAGGCGGCGCGTATCGACGGCTCCGGAGAATTCAGGACCTTTAACACGATAGTTTTGCCGATACTTAAACCGGCACTGGCAGTACAGCTGATATTCAGCTTCGTGGCTTCTTGGAACAACTACTTCGTTCCGGCACTGATACTCGATAGGTCCAGCACTAAGACGCTGCCTATCCTTATCGCGATGCTGAGAAACGCCAGCTTCCAGAACGCGGACTACGGCGTGGTTTACATGTTCATATTCCTCGCAATAGTCCCCGTTATGATAGTTTACTTCTGCCTGTCCAAGTTCATAATCGCCGGTGTTGCAGTCGGCGGCGTAAAGGAATAATCGCTAATAAGTCTTTTCATAATATACTCCTTAACGGGGCTCCCTTCGATTTATTCGGAGGGAGTCCTCCTTTATACGGAAATAAAAATACCGGCTCTCCTACAGGAAAGCCGGTATGTTGTTTATACAATGTTTTAGCTGAATAAGCCGAGCTCGTGTTCGTTTTTGACGTTTTCTTCGTTCTTTCTGAGAGTTTCCAGCACCTTAGGGTTGAAGGTACCGCATTCTCCGTTATAGATCATATTAAGCGCAACGTCATGCGGATATGCCGACTTGTAGCACCTGGGGGAGGTGAGCGCGTCGTAAACGTCAGCCAAAGCCACTATCTGCGCCCAGATAGTGATATCGTCGCCGGCAAGCCCGTCGGGATATCCCCGTCCGTCCCATCTTTCGTGATGATGGCGGCAGATGTCATAGGTGTATGAAAACGTATCCTCGTCCATTATCGCCGGAATGTGCATGAGCATTTCACTGCCTTTGACGGTGTGCTGCTTCATTATCTCAAATTCTTCCTTGGTGAGTCTGCCGGGCTTGTTGAGTATTCCGTCCGGGATAGCGATCTTGCCGACGTCATGCAGTATCGACGCGTTTACTATCTTTTCTATCTCATACTTATCAATGTAGTATTCCGGATAATCCTCGCTTATAGAGGTAAGCAATATTCTGGTAAGACCGCAGATGCGTTTAACGTGCTCGCCGGATTCACAGTCCCTAAACTCTATCAGAGTCGCGAGCGTTTCTATCATCGACTGATTGACTTTATTGAGCTTTTCTATCTGCTCGTTTACTACCTCGACCAGCTCGTTTCTATGGCTGTAAAGCTCGACGATATTGGTAATTCTTGATTTTATAAAGTTCATGATGAACGGCTTGCTTATAACATCGACAGCACCCAGATTATACGCTTCGGTCAGAGTGTCTTCGTTGTCCGCTGCCGTTATTATGAATACCGGAATATGATTTATCTTTCCGGTTCGGTTGAGCTCTCTGAGTACCTCTATACCGGTCATTTTCGGCATTAGCAGATCCAACAGCACAGCGGCGATATCGCTGTGCTTGTTTATTATTTCCAGAGCTTGCTCGCCGTTCTCCGCTTCGAGTATATTATAGGTATCAGTGAATCCCTCGGCTAATATTGCTCTGTTTATTTCCATGTCGTCAACGATGAGTATTGTTTTATCCATTTGATTCGCCCTTTCAGTAAAATATACAGCGCGCAAAATTAAAGCAAGATGATCATCTGTTCTTTATATGCGCTTGTAGGCAGCAAAATAGAATTTGCCGAAAATTTTAGCTGCCGGAGCTTTCTATGCAGTTAAGTATCTCTTGTTCGATAGGGAGGATGCTTTCAACGACCGCCCTTGCTTCTTCCGGCTTATCTTCGCGCAATAACCTCACCGCCTCGGTATAAGCGTTGTATAAAGGGGTAACGGAAAGATTGCCGGTGACGCCTTTTAAGGTATGCGTGCTTTCAAGCGCCGCCTGCATGTCGCCGTTCTCAAAGTGTTTCATAACGTTCTGGGCTCTGACGTTTGCCGGGAGCTTCGCCATCATTCTTTCATAGAGCGCGGTGTTTCCCATAAAACGCTTTATCCCTTCATCAGTGTTTACTCCAAGCGCTTTGAGCTTTTCGATCATGTTATTTACTCCTTTTTGAAATTGCCTCAAATTGGCAAAATTTTGTCAATATATTCCCGATAAAAAGCCGTGTATATATAACTAAAACACAGCTTAACGTCCGGTCTACGACCCGACTGTTATAATTATAACATAGTTTAAGATAAAATACAATACTTAATTTCCCATGAATAAAAAATTTTTGACATCGGCAAATTACGGCGCTCAAAGGGCGCGTCAGGGTTGACAAATTGCGCTTTTTTTGGTATACTTTTATCATTCAAAAAAGAAAAAACGGAGGTCTGAAAATGAGGAAGAAAGCGGTGTTATCTGCGGTGCTTTCGCTGCTTTTGCTGGGCAGCTTTACCGCGTGCGACAGCAATACCGGCTCCGGCGAGCCAAATCCTCAGACACAGGTACAGGAGGTAGACGGGATGAAAATATACACCCCTAACAGCAGCAACGTCAAAAAATTGGGCAGGACTTACGAGCTGGAGGATTCGCTTTGGCTTACCTTTTCCGGCTCGGGCGCGGAATTTTCCTTTAACGGAACTAAAGCTACAGTCACTATAGAGGGCGACGACAACGCCGCTTCGGCGGATAAGGACAATCAGGCGAGAGTAGCTATATACCTTAACGGCGAGCGTGTAGTCGATGAAATGATAAACCAGCCTTCGCAGAAATTCGAGGTGCTTAACACCGATACCGCGCAGGACTGCACGGTGAGCATCGTAAAGCTGTCCGAAACGGCGATGTCTACGGTCGGTATAAGCGAAATAGCGGTAGAATCCGACGAGGGTATCAAGCCCACTCCCGCAAAGGACCTGTTTATAGAATTTATCGGCGATTCGATAACCTGCGGCTACGGCGTGGACGACGAGGACAAAGAGCACAAGTTTTCCACCTCCACCGAGGACGTAACAAAAGCCTACGCTTATAAGACGGCTAAAGCGCTCGACGCAGATTACAGCATGGTGTCGATAAGCGGCTACGGCATAATCTCGGGATATTCCGACGGTACTAAAAAGGTTTCTTCCCAGACTTTGCCGAGATATTATAAAAAGCTCGGTTTTTCCTACGGCTCGTATAAAGAGCAAAGACCCATGGAGATAGATTGGGATTTTGGCAGCTACACTCCCGACCTTATCGTGATAAACCTCGGAACTAACGACGACAGCTACACCCAAAACGATACGGAAAAGCAGCAGGAATACTGCGACTCATACGTTAAATTCCTTAAAACGGTAAGAGAGAACAATCCCGATTCCAAGATACTTTGCACGCTGGGAGTTATGGGCGACAGACTGTTCCCGATGGTTGAAAAGGCGGTAAGCACCTACAGCGAGGAAACGGGGGATAAGAACATATCCACCATGAAGTTTGACCCGCAGGATCCTGCGGACGGATACGCCGCAGACTGGCACCCGACCGCCGCTACTCACGACAAGGCGGCCGCAAAGCTCACCGAAGAGATAAAGAGCCTGCTCGACCTTTCTTGATGAAAGCCGCAGAAGAACAGGCGGTGCTGCATAATATCCCGCCTGTTTATGACAAAAACAGCCGTATACTTATCCTTGGCTCATTCCCGTCGGTGAAGAGCAGGGAAGGCAGATTTTTCTATCACCACCCGCAAAACCGATTCTGGAAAGTAATAAGCTCGGTGTACGACGCGCCTTGTCCGGTCACGATAGAGGAGAAAAAAGCCTTTCTTTTAGCGCATAATATCGCGGTATGGGACGTAGTGCAAAGCTGCATAGTTACCGGCTCGTCCGACAGCAGTATAAAAAACGTCGCCGCTAATCCGCTGGAAAAAATAATAGGCGAAAGCAGCATTACTCGCGTTTTCACAAACGGAAACAAGGCGTATGCTCTTTACGAAAAGCTGTGCCGCGCTAAAACCGGTATCGGCGCGGTATCGCTGCCGTCTACAAGTCCCGCGAACGCGGCGTACTCCACCGAAAAGCTCATAAGTATATGGAAAGAAAAGCTGCTTTGAAAAAAATCCGAAAATTTTTGAAAAACAGTTGACAAACGCTGATAAAGATAGTATAATAAATATAATACAAAAAAGCGTTGATTGGGAGAAAAGCCTTTATTTGACTTACAGAGAGCCGTTGTCTGGTGGAAAACGGCAGCAGAGAAAGGAAATGACTCGCCCAAGAGCTGCGCGGCTGAAACTAAGTAGGCTGCGACGGGTACTCCCGTTACAGAGGAACACATTGTTTGATGTGGCTGAGGTGTGCTGTGAGAGCAGTACATGAATTGAAGTGGTAACACGGGTATACGCTCGTCTTCTGTATAGGAAGACGGGCTTTTTTAATATCCGCTGCTTTTGGCATACATTCAAACAAAACTATTACAAGGAGGATATCATAATGAAACAAACAGGTAAGTACAAAAGAGGGTATTTCATGCCACCGACGGAATGTCTTGACTGGACAAAGAAAGAATACGTCGACAAAGCGCCCGTATGGTGCTCGGTCGATCTGAGGGACGGCAATCAGGCGCTTATCGTGCCGATGAGCCTTGAGGAAAAGCTGGAGTTCTTCAAGCTGCTTGTAAAGATAGGATTTAAGGAGATAGAGATAGGCTTTCCGGCAGCGTCAGAAACGGAGTACGAGTTCTGCCGCGCGCTCATCGAGCAGGATCTTATTCCCGACGACGTGACTATACAGGTGCTCACTCAGTCGAGAGAACATATCATCAAAAAGACGTTTGAGGCTCTGCGCGGAGCAAAACACGCGGTAGTACATCTGTACAACTCCACCTCCGTCGCACAAAGAGAGCAGGTTTTCAGAAAGAACAAGGACGAAATAACCGAGATCGCCGTTTCGGGAGCAAAGCTGCTCAAGGAATACCGCGCCAACACCCCCGGCGAGTTCAAGTTTGAGTATTCCCCCGAGAGCTTTACCGGAACCGAGCCGGAATACGCTCTTGAGATATGCAACGCGGTGCTCGACGTATGGCAGCCCACCGCCGACGATAAGGTCATAATAAATCTGCCGGTAACGGTGGAAATGTCCATGCCGCACGTTTACGCCAGCCAGATAGAGTACATGTGCAAGAATATGAAATACCGCGAAAATGTGATAGTATCGCTCCACCCGCACAATGACAGAGGTTGCGCGGTAGCTGATACCGAGATGGGTCTGCTCGCGGGCGCTGACCGTGTGGAGGGCACGCTGTTCGGCAACGGCGAGCGCACCGGCAACGTGGATATAATCACCCTTGCGCTGAACATGTACACTCACGGCGTAGAGCCGGGACTGGATTTCTCCGATATCCCGGCGATAACTAAGGTATACGAGAAAATGACCTGCATGAAAGTTTACGACAGGCAGCCTTATTCCGGCGCGCTGGTATTCGCGGCGTTCTCCGGTTCCCACCAGGACGCTATCGCAAAGGGCATGAAGTGGCGTGAGGAAAAGAACCTCACCGAGTGGACGGTGCCTTATCTGCCTATCGACCCGAAAGACCTCGGCAGACAGTACGACGGCGACGTTATCAGAATAAACAGCCAGAGCGGCAAGGGCGGCATAGGCTTTTTGCTGGAAACGAAATTCGGCGTCGATCTGCCTAAGAAATTCCGCGAAAAGGTCGGCTACACCGTCAAGGGCGTTTCCGACCATATGCACAAGGAGCTTTCTCCAGACGAGGTATATAATGTATTCCGTGAGAATTTTGTAAATATCGAAACTAAATTAAAGGTCGTTGAGGCGCATTATAAGCAGGAAGAAAACGGCGCGCGCATCGCTGCGGAGGTCACAGTTGATTATAACGGCGCTCGCAGCACCTACAGCGGAACGGGCAACGGCAGACTTGACGCGGTAAGCAACGCGATAAAGGACGGCCTCGGCTTTAATTACACCATCTCCACCTATACCGAGCACGCGCTGGAGGTCGGCTCTAAGTCGAAAGCGGCGGCCTACGTCGAGATAACCGACGCCGACGGCAATTCCGGCTGGGGCGCGGGTATCCATACCGATATTATAAACTCCTCGGTAAGCGCGCTGGTAAGCGCTATCAATAACAGCAATATAGTAAAATAACATAGGCATACGGAGCCGGCTCGGGTTCGACTCCCGCATGCCTAAGCGTTCAGATGTTTTGAAATGTCTGAACGCTTTTTTTAACTTTTTTCATAAAATAGATTTTAATAGCACAAATTTACCATACAGTTTTAATGCATAGTGACCAATTTTTTTAATACCCCCTTGACTTTTTTGGTTTTTTTGATATAATGGTATTATATATTACTATGTGCAAATGTCGAATTATTAACGGCACATTGTGTATTTGCTTTCCAAGGAGGAATTAATTATGATCATAAGAAATTTTAGTAAACGTGCAACGGCGATATTGCTTAGTTTTGCGATCTTACTTTCTACTATAACAGGCATTACGCTGTCGGATATACTTTCGCTTGCGGCTTCGGCGGCTGATACCGGAAATTCCATGCACATTATTATACATCAATGGCATACCGCTAAAGAAGACGGCACAATGAAAGAGGGCGAAAAATACGAGTCCCTTTTAGACGGCTATCTGTATTTAGGCGGAGATGGCCAATATGCGCTTGGCGGAGCTAACGACAGCGAAGCGATAACTGACGGTTGCGACTATAGCGTGCAGACGATCGACGGTAAAGGCGTACTTACCATAAATGCCAACGCGTATAAAGATAGCAGCGGCAAAGCGTTAGAAAAATACGCGGGCTTTGCTGTGTCCGCGGGTCATGTTGCTGTGAAAGTTGACGATGACAAAGAAACAATGGAGATAACATACGACCCGAATATCCACCTTGTAAAAGCATATACATTCTACACCAACACCAGTAAGCTGGTGGATGGTTATTTTGATGATCCCGTTTCCGGCTCAGCATTAAACATTTTCAAAGATGAGCGTGACACTTTCTATGGTTATATCAACGAAAAGACCGGAGAAGTTTATGATGATTACGAAGATGTACCTGAAGGCGAAGATGTTACGTTTACCACATACTACAGCACTGCGGAGGGTCTGCACACCGACAAGACCGCTATGCTCAATATGATGGAAAACCTGAACGACGGCAGGACTTTCGACCTCGACCTTGAAGCATGGTATGTCGGCACTAAAACCGCAGATGTAGGACTTATACTCGACGCGTCCGGTTCAATGTTATCTCCTACCAGTCTTAACGGGCTGCAGGCGATAAAAGTAGACAATAAAAAGTTTGACGGTATGACAAGAAATGACATAGTCGATGTTGATACCGGCTTTCTTAAAGAGAGTGCAGTAGAGAAATTCCTTGACAGCAGCAAGACCGATAACAGCGCTCTTGGAGTATCGGGCTATAACTATTATATTTTCGACGCACAGCCCTCCGCTACCGCTAACGATTTTTATCCGTTAGGATATTGGAACGGTAAAGATACAGGCACAGACGCGGAGATCGAAGAGGGCGACTATACATACGATATACCGAAAAGAGATAATTTGATTGGGTATTATCCGTTTACTGATGCTGCCGGTTCTAAACAAAAAAACATAGTAACCGGTCAAGACGCCGCAAAAGTTGTTCAACAAGATATTTCATCTTTTTCGAATTTTACAAACGGAGGTAATGCAAATTCATACGGCAGCGACGGCATGAGATTGTTTAAAGTCGTCGAAGGCAAAGCCACAAATTACGGCGGCTTAAAACTCAGTCTTGGAACAGACGGAAAAACTACTGTTGGCAATACATTTACGATTTCTTTCAAAATAAACGGTGGTGGCGACAAACCAAAAAATATTAAAGAAATTCTATACATCGGTTCAGATGGTGAACTTGATAGTAGTAATAGTAATTATTTTAGCATTTATCGTAATGGTGACGGAAGTACGAACAGGTTGGTCGCTAGAAATGGCGGAACAAATGGCGGAAAAAAAGATGAACAGGGAGGTACTGTTTTTGCAAATATTAATACTATTTTTAATAGCACAGACCATTACATCACGTATGTATTTAACAAAGGCTATTTGACGGTATATGTTGATGGAACAGAATATACAGATAAAACAATAACAGACACCGCCGTAAATTTATCAGATAACAATGTCATCGTTATAGGCGGATTAAAAGATCAGTATGATGGCAGCCAGACTTTGGCAATTGATGAGATATATGTTTACGATGCTGCTTTGGGTCAAAGTGATGTTTCAAAAATATATAATTTGCAGAAAAACAATAGAGATATTACCGACATAAACGCCAAAGGAGGAGGAACAACCAAAGAAGCCGAGAACTTCGTAGCCAAAAATGGCGATGATGTTATCGGCATAATAAAGCCAGCTGTATATAATAAAGCCGAAAGTGGCACTAACATGAAAGGCTGGTATTATGTATCTTGCACCAGCAATTGGGATGGCGTTTATTTCAGCGATAAAATAGGTACAGCCAAGGACTACCGCCATTTATACAGCGCGGGTACTGTATACTTAAACGAAGATGAGGAAAAAAAGGGAGAAGATAGTGGAAAAAAATATGACCTTGTTTATATATACAGCGAAAATGACAACAGCGAGAACAAAGCTCCGCTAGATTATAAAGGTAACGTTATTGAATACACAGAAAAAGATGATAAAGTTGTATATACGGGAACACATGAACATACGGCAATCTCAGATCCCGTTTTTGTTTCGACAGAAGATCCTGATAATTACTTCGAAGTAAAAGAACTTTCTTATATGCCGGGAAAATGTGCAAGTACTGAAGACACAAATCCTTCTCCTATAAAATTTTTCGTTAATGAAGACGGATATTTGTGCTGCTTCTTCTCTTCGGGAAATTCCAATAAAGACATGAATAACAGATACGGCTGGTCGTATGTTTTCGAGAAAACCGATTCCGCTGAAACCAAGGTGGAAACGTTACAGAATGCGCTCGGTTCGTTTACCAGCGGCTTGCTTGAACAATCCCCGTCAAGCAAGGTGTCCGCTGTGCGCTTTTCTTCAAAAAATACAAAAGATTTGAGCCAGCTTGTTGTACTGGATTGGACGAACGACCCTGTTAAGGCTAGTAAAATGCTGTCGCTGGAATACGGCGAAAAAGGCAAGGATAAAGGTAAATCCACCGCTCATACCGATACAGATGCCGGAGTGGCGCAATATAACTACGGTCTTACCGGCGGTACGACTACACGATTTGGCATACAGTCTTATGCGAATAATCTGAAAACTAAAGTTGATGATGACGAGGACGCGGAAAAATATCTGGTCATCTTTACCGACGGTCAGGACACCGATTTGGATCCTAGTAATATAGGCACAAGTGAAGCAAGAACTGAGATCAACAAATTAAAGGAAGCGGGCTATACAGTTTTCTGCGTCATGCTTTCCAGCGGAGCTATGGCAAAAGGCAGTGAAGATTATGACAGGGCGATGAAATTCCTTGCGTCGCTCGCTTATAACGAAGATGAAATAAAAAATTTTGATACGGACTTTTATAATGCTGAGATCGATTTCGATGAAACAATTGACGAAGAAGGCAAGGTAAGAAAATACGACCGTTTGTTCTCGGCAGATAGTGAGGAAAATCTGCAAGGAGTTTTTGAAACTATTTTGGACTCCATCTCCGAGAGTCTTCACGACTACACCGTGCAGGACTATATCGACCCGCGCTTTGATCTGGTAGACTCCGAGAAAAACATATGGCATCTTAACGCCGGCGGCAAAGTTGAGGTAGATGGCGGCGTAGAGTTGACCATTAAAAATGAAGAAGGTGAAGTGAAACCGGCGGGTACTGCTCTTACCAACGAAATTTACGCCGAGATAACCCTTTCCTCAGATACTTCGTTAGAGGGTATTAATGCGCGGCTGTACTTTGACGGTGATACGCCTACAGACGGCGAGCCGAATAATATGTACTACCTCAAGTGGGTAGATCAGACTATCCCCGCTTGCTTTAGAGGCGATACCACTTTGCCCGTATGGAACGCAAAGGTTACCGTTCGCGCAAAGGACGACTTCATCGGCGGTAATGCCGTACTTACTAACGGCAACGGCGCAAATCAGAACTATGTATATCAAAACACCGACCCGAACAGCTCCTCCGGCACCGGTCGCGATACAACGGAGAAATTAGGCGGAGAAGTAGGCGCGTCGGTTTCCAAGGGATTCCCGCGTACTGCCGTCAATATCGCTGTGCCTACTATCGATATGCCCAAAGGCGAGCAGGTAATTTACATGGGCGAGGAGCTCACCGCTGACGGCGCGGCAGAGAAGCTCGGTAAGATAATCCGCGACTATAATAAAAACGATAAAGATGACGACGGTCACGATACAGAGATCACCAACGACCCGGATGATTCAAAATCCTGGTATTGGGAGTATCTCCAGCGCTACGCGGAATATGAATTCGAGGATACGAATGGCGACGGTTATTTCACGACCGGCGACGAAACAGACGCAACAAATAAATATAGAATCTACTCCGGTGACGGCGGCGGCTTTGAGCAGCTTATGAAAGACATCGTAGACGCTAAAGACGGCTTAAAAATACCGTATTTCTATCTGCCTCTTACCGGTAAGGATTACCAGACTGGTACGAAAGACCATCACGAAAGGGACGTGCTTGGCGTACTGTCCTTTAAGTGGGAGGATGTCGATTCGACTGTAACAGGCGCTGAGCCTTATCCCGATGGCGCCACTACCAACACAGCTCCGCGTCAGTCGAAGCTGAGCGTTGAGTATATACCTGTGCCTACAAATGATTCCGAAAGCTCTCCCACCGGTTGGAGCAGAAAGGACTACAACGAGAAAATCGTTCATGCCGAGCCAGGAACAGGAACATCTGCGCCGGCAGGACCCGAAGTAATGACGGCCGCAGAGGGCTCGACCGGTATCTACGAGTGGGATCCCGACTATAAACCCACTCCCGAGGCGAAAAGACCGGATGGAACGAAATTAGGCGAGGAAACCACGGCAGCTACCGCGGAAGATCCTAAAGGACTTAAAGCCGAGGGTACATTCCGCACCGATATCGTCAAGGGCGAGCTCATAATGTACATGGAGCTTAAAAAGTCTGCTCTTGAGTATCTTTATGCCCATGACCTTTTAGATGAATTCAGTTATACGGCAAAGCTGCTGCGCACTTACAAAGCAGGCGATATTGATATTAAAAATCAAGAAGTCGGAACGTTCACATTTACATATGATGCGAACGATTACGAGAGAGATATGGCTGCGATGGGCGACAGCGTAAAAATCTATGCATATCTTGATTATGTTGATGGTTACAAGAACACAATAGATAAAGATACAGAAGATACCGGCAAGGGTACGGGTCTGCCTATAGGCGATTATACTATAGTAGAGGACGAGTCGGCAAAATCGCCGCTGTCGTTCGAGTATGACAAAAATGTAACTCCCGTTGAGCTTGACGCCGCTAGCTTAGCTGAATTAATTAAGAACGGCAAAAACTATACGACTTGGGATAAATCGTATAAGAATTACGTTTCCGAAAAAGGCGGTACTAAAAAAGTCGAGACCCCGACAGAGTTAGCTTCGGTTATAGATACGTTCTCCGTTTCGGCTGACGACGATATATATAGTCTTGGCACCCATACGGAACCCTTACCTGAAGACGAAGCGGAAAAATATACCGTTTCCTCCGATACTAACGAGGACGGCAAGGTAGATACCGTCACCGTGATACCGGGGTACACTACCCAGCGTTACGGCCTTGCAATGATTTCCGGTGATATCCAAACGGGCAGCCTGAAAATCCAAAAGGAGGTAAAAGACCACGCCGGAAATACTGCCGGCGACCACAACAATCTGTTTGAGTTTACTATAACTCTTAAAAATGGTGATAAAAACATTAACGGCGCTTTCAAGATAACAGGCAATACCGATAATATCGCCCTTGACGAAGATGGCAAGCTCGTGTTTACCAACGGTGAGGCTAAGATCAAACTGAAACAAGGTCAGAGCGTTACTATAAGCGAGCTTCCCGCCGGAGCACATTATACGATAGTAGAAACACCCGCAACCGAAAGCGGATATGAAGATACCCATTTGAAAGACGACACTAAAACCACGGCAGAAGGAACTATTGTGGCTGACGTGCCCGACACAGATACCCCGACGGTCACTTTCGTCAACGAGTATTACGCAGACGGTGATGCAGCTATCACTTTGACTAAGGATATGCGCGGCAGAGCTCTCGGCGAGGAAACATTTGAGTACGTTATTAAACCGGCTGCCGATATGGATCCGACTGTAGATGATAGCGCCTATTCTATAACCGTCGGTGAGAACACTACCTATGGAAATGAGATTCCGGACGACGGCGTTACTGCCAGGGTAGGCAAATATGGTAAAGAAGTGCGCTTTGATTTTACCAAGGTCGGAACATATAAGTTTACTATATCCGAAAATGGTGAATCAAACGAAAATCTGGAATATGATACAACTACCACCGATATCACATTTAAGGTTGAAAATGACACAGATGCAGCAGGCAACCAGACCGGTAAACTTAAGGTTACGGCGACCTATACTACCGACGGCGGCGAGGTAAAAAATATAACCTTTACCAATAAAGCTAAGGTCAGCCGTACTCTTAAGGTGACCAAACAGCTTGACGGCAGAGATTGGACTACCGGTGACAGCTTTACCTTTGATATGAAGCTTGTGAAAGCCGAGCCGAATGCAGAGTATAACGTTGCTGCAAACGAATCTGTATATGTAAACGGTAAATTCATTACACCGAGCGATACCGAAATAGTTAGCAGCGTAACCGTAAATGATGCTAATACCGCAGAATTCGACGAAATCACATTCTACTCCGAGGGTACTTATACCTTTGAGCTCACCGAGCAAACACCGAGCGTAGATGACGCTATTAAAGGTATCGAATACTCAAAACAAAAATTTACTGTTGTAGTAAAAGTAGAAACGGTATACGGTAAGCTGTTCGCTACGGTCGACAACAGCGATGTATACGACGAAGACAAAGGCGTTACATTTACAAACGAGTATCGTATCGACAGCACAGCTACGATAGATATCCCGGTAAGCAAGAAATTGACCGGCAGAGATAATAATAAGTGGCTGAGTACCGATAATTTCACATTCGTGATTGAAAAAGACCTTAGCGATCCTACAACCGAAGATGATGCCGATAAGATCACTCTGCCCACTCCCAATACGGTAACCATCAACGCTGCGGACGAAGAGCCGAAGTTTGGCGAGATAAAGTTTGATGATGTCGTTCTCGAAAGAAACAGCGACGGCACCTCCTACAGCAAGACTTATCAGTTCCTTATAAAAGAGGAAAAGGGCGAAATTCCGGGCGTAAAGTATGATGATAAAACAACTTATACTGTTAAGGTAACGCTTACCGCTGACTCCAACGGCAAAGTCGGCGATCCTAAGGTTGAGGTCGTTGGCGGCAACGTTGAGAAATTTGCATTTGAAAACACCTACAAAGCGGCTTCCGTTGACTGGAACCCCGAGGTAACTAAGCAGCTTAACGGCAGGGATTGGAAAGACGGCGATAAGTTCACCTTTACCGTTACTCATGTTCCCAGCGAAGATGAAGCTGACGGCGCTGTTACCATGCCTGAAGATAATAAGGCAACAGTATCTTATGATCCCATTACCAAAGAGGTAACTACTGAGCAGTTTGATGCGATAACCTTTAATAAGGCGGGAACCTATAAGTTCGTTATCGCAGAAGATGAAACGACTTTGCCTTGCGTTTCACCCGAGCGCAAGTCTTACACGGTAATCGTCACGGTAGTGGACGACACTAAAGGCCAGCTTGAGATAACCTCGATCATGTCCGACAGTACCGGCTATTTAGGTATTCCGTTCAATTTTGTAAATACGTACACGCCAATTCCGATCGATGTGTCTATCGAAGTAAGTAAGACGCTATTGGGCAGAGCTAATAATGCTTGGCTGGAGGGAGATTCGTTTACCTTTAACCTTACTGCCGATCCGGAAAATCCCGATGGTGCGACAATAAAAACCGGCGATGTTACGATAAGCGAAAGCACCCCCAAGACCGGCGAGTTTATTATAAACTTTGCTAAGGCGGGAACATATACCTTTACCGTTGCGGAAGACAAAGACGGCGATTTGTCGAACGGCTTGACCTACGATAGGAGTATCTACACGGTTACGGTCGAGATCTCCGATGATAATGAAGGCAATCTTTCGTCTAAGGTAACAATGACTAAAGGCGAAGATGACGCTTCAAAAATCGAGTTTGAAAACAACTACAACTATAATCCTGTAATCGTTGAAGATCTTAGTGTAACCAAGACAGTTACCGGCGTCGATTGGAAAGCAGGCGAAACGTTCAACTTTACCCTTACGCCGAAAGAAGATTACGGCGCCGCCGTGGAATTTGCTAAGAACGGCAAAAAAGCAGCCATTAAGATCAATAGTTCGGACGAGAGCAAGACCGCGTCCTTTGGCGATATCATCTTTAACAAGCCCGGAACCTATACGTTTATCGTTAAGGAAACACCTGGCACCGATACCAACATGACGTACGACAGCACGGAATATTATGTTACTATCGAAGTTAAAGACAATGATAAGGGTAAGCTTGACGCGACCGTTACTATCAAAAAGGGCGACGACGTTATCGACGCTATGACGTTTACAAACGAATACACCAAGCCCGCCCCCGCTACTCTTGACGGCAAGACCTACCTTTCGATAAGCAAGGTGCTCAGCGGCGAAAGAGATTGGCAGGAAGGCGATACGTTCACGTTCAATCTTATACGGAATAGTGATCAAACGATCATTGATACGGTCACTATAACCGACCAGACTATATCCGACGAGAACGGGAACAAGACCGCTAACTTCAAAGATATAACCTTTGATGAGCCGGGAACCTACTACTTCACTATCTCCGAGGGCGAAATCACAATGCCCGGCGTACACTCCTATACTGCATCATATACCGTTACAGTAAATGTAGTTGATAACGGTGCTCGTCAGCTTGTTGCTACTGCTACAAACAGTTCCAATAACGGCGAGATGACGTTTGTAAACTCCTATGAGCCTAAATCGGTGACATTAGAGGGCGAAACATACCTTAAATTCATCAAGAAGGTCGTAGGCAGAGATTGGCGTGCCAACGACAGCTTCAAATTTGTCCTTACTCCCGATGAGAACAACCCCGAAGGCGGTGCAGAAATTGCCGAAAACGGAAATATAGTCACCTTAACCGGTCGCGACCAGACCAACTTGCAGCATAAGACCGGATATTTCGGAGATATAATATTCAAACTTCCCGGTACATATAATTTCACTATTAGTGAGTCTGACGAAGGGATACCCACAACCATAGAAAAGAGCAATGCCGTATACCACGTTACCGTAACGGTCGACGACGACCCCTCCGATCCTGAAGACCATCTGAAAGCAACTACCGTAATAACCGATAACAACGGTAAAGTCATAACTGATGACAACGAAAATATCATTTCAGATATGGTGTTCGAGAACAAGTACGAAAAGACCGGAATATGGCCGCCTACGGTAATAAAGAACATAACAGGCAGAAATTTTACCGAGGGTGATCAATTTACTTTCGAGCTTAAGTTGATAGAGCCGTCTGATGCGGACATTACTATTGATCCTTTGGTCATTGATTGCTCTGAGATCAACGGCAAAACAGTAAAGGCTGATTTCGACGTCGACGAGATCCAGTTCCCAGATGAAGGCATCTATGTATTCGAGCTGACCGAGCGACAGGAAAACGCGATAACCGGTATGATTTATTCGACGGATAAATACACCATAACGGTAGACGTTCATGACGAGGGTGACGGCACTAAGAAAGCTAACCCCGTTATTGACGAGATCCGCGATAATGTTATAGACGACGGCGGCTATACGTTTATCAACGAATTCGTGCCCACCGGATCGCTTACTATCAATAAAACCGTTGAAGATAAAGTAGACAACGTTCCCAATGACGAGACGTTTGCGTTTACCGTTAAGCTGACCGACGCCTCCGACAACGAGTTAGAGGGTGAATTTAATGTCGAGAGCACCAATTCCGTTAATCCCGAAAAGATAAGCAGCGGCGACACGGTTTACCTGAAGAACGGCGAAACTATTAAGATACTTGATATTCCGGCAGGCACTCACTACAGCGTTTCAGAGCTTAAATCTCTCGGTTACGAGACGGAAAATCAAGATCGTACAGGTATTATTGATAGCGACGAAGACGTAGTTGTTGAATATAAAAACACCTATTCTGCGTCCGGCAGCGCGACGATAGAGGTATCCAAGAAGTTAGAAGGCAGGCCGTGGAGAGAGGGCGAGCAATTCACCATTGTCATCGAGCCTTACGGCGACGAAACCAAAGCCGCTTTAGAAAGCATTAAAATCGACGGAAAGTCTGCCGTAGACGGGAAATACACCGTCGTACTCGACGATCAGGCTCAGAGTAAGATAATTAAGCTCACGTTCGATAAGTCGGGCAAATATTCGTTCCTCTTTTCGGAACAAGCAAAGGTCAGCGACGACGACCTTGAATACGATACCGGCAGTCACCTTGTTGAGTTCACGGTCGATGACGAAGAGAACGGCAATCTCAGCGTAATGAAAGATTATGACGGTGTTATTGAGTTTACAAATACCGCTCAAACCGAGTATACTCCGACAGTCATCAAGGCTTTGGGCAGAAAATGGCTGGGTACCGACGTATTCACATTTATCCTTACCGCAGACGAGAATAATCCCACAGGCGCTTCTATAGTGCCGGGTGACAGTATCACAACCACTATTAAGGGTATCTATGAAGATAAGACCGCAGAATTCGGCACTATAACCTTTACAAATACCGGTATTTATAAGTTTACCATCACCGAGGACAGTACAGACCGAATACCCGGCGTGGTATATTCCAATGCCGCATATACTCTTACTATTACCGTCGGGCTCGATGAGAACGGTATGCTTGCGGTTACTAAATCGAGCATTACCGATAAAGCCGGTAATGAGGTCGATGAGGTGAAATTCATTAACGGCTATGAACCCGAAGAGTATGTACTGGAAGGCGCGGAAAAGCTTGCAATATCCAAAGTGCTCAGCGGACGCGATTGGCAGGAAGGCGATACGTTCACGTTCAATCTTATACGGAATAGTGATAACAAGATCATTGATACGGTCACTATATCCTACAAGAACGATAACAAGACCGGACACTTTGGCGATATAACCTTTACCGAGGCGGGAACTTATGAGTTTACCATCGCGGAGGCTAAGGGAAATATCTTCGGTATCGACTACGACGGCAGCACTTATGCTGTTACAGTAGAAGTGACCGACAATTTCGAAGAGGGTAAGCTTGACGCGACCGTTACTATCAAAAAAGGCGACGACGTTATCGACGCTATGACGTTTGAAAATATTTACAACGTAGCTACCTTGGACGGCGCGACAAAGCTTGTAATATCCAAAGTGCTCAACGGACGCGATTGGCAGGATACCGACGTATTCAACTTTACCCTTACGCCGAAAGAAAATTACGGTGAAAAGGCTGTAATTGCCGAGGGCGGCGATAAAGTCACCATCGACGGCAAGAACAACAAGAGCAAGACCGGACACTTTGGCGATATAACCTTTACCGATGCGGGAGACTATGAGTTTATCATCGCGGAAGTGCCAGGCAATATCAGCGATATTACCTACGACAGCCATACTTACACCGTTAAGGTGACAACAGCGTATAACACCGAAACAGGTGAGCTCGAAATAACGAACGTTACCGGCAACGAGGGTATGACATTCACAAACGAATATAAGAAGCCGGAAACTACGCCGGATACCACTCCGGATACTACGCCGGATACCACTCCGGATACTACGCCGGATACCACTCCGGATACTAC
>CANRII010000020.1 GCA_947630685.1 uncultured Ruminiclostridium sp.
CTTTAATCCGGCGAGCCGCTCTTTAAGCTCGGGAAAGCAAACAGCTCTTCCGCCTTGCCGAACACCTCCCCCGCGCCGAACAATGTCGGAAGTCCCAGCAGCATTTTTGCGGCGGGCTCTTTTTCGCTGCCGGAATACTTTTCAAGCAGCGCCTTAAGCTCCGGTGTGTTCTTGTTTTTTATAAGTACCCTTATCGCCTCGTCGTCCTCTATTTCAAGCTGCTTTATCAGGAATTTATAAAATCCGTTGTCGCCTATCTCCAGCCTTACCTCGCTGCTGTCGAACATATCCAAAGCCTGCGCCGCAAGGCACAGCGCCTCTAAATCGGAGCGGCGGCGTTCTCCCCCGATTATCTCGATACCGCTCTGGGTTATCTCATCGTCGCGGCCGGACATTTTCGGGTTGGAACGGTATATGTTCTGAGTGTAAAACAATTTCAGCGGCAGCGCGCAGCCCTTGAGCCTTGTTGCGGCTATCCGCGCTATCGGCAAGGTGCTGTCGGGACGCAGCGCCATAAGCCTGCCCTTTTCGTCGGTCAGCTTGTACATCGATTCCTGACGGATATTGCGGGTCTTGTTATTGAATACGTCGTAAAACTCCAATGCCGGAGTAATGACCTCGCTGTAGCCGTGCGCTAAAAATATACCGCGCAGCATTTCCTCCGCGCTGCGGCGGGCAATACACTCCTCATACAGCAGATCGCGCGTTCCCTCCGGGGTTATAAGATCATAGCTTTTCATAATTTCTTTCCTTTTTATACGCTTGTCACTTTAGCACGCTAATACGCTACCATGCTACCGTGATAATGCAATAATACTTTAATATTCTATCACATTATCAAAGCCTTGTCAAGCACTTTTTTTGAAAAATTTGCTTATCAGAACAAAGACATCTGCGCCGACTGCGGCAGATCGCCAAACACATTCATATCCGCCAGCTTTTGTATAACGGTGGAATTTACGCCGGACTGTATCTGTATATCCTCAACGCAGATATAGTCGCCCTCGTCCAGCACCGCCTTTATCTTTTCGGCGGCGTTTTCTCCGCAGCCCTCCACCGCCAAAAACGGCAGTCGTAAATCTTTATTTTCTATTACGTATGTGGTCGCGGCGGACTTCTTATAATCCACCGGCAGGAAGCTTATCCCGCGCAGATTCATCTCATAGATGAGCTGCAAAGCGTCCAGCATATTCTTGTCTTTAGCGCTCGCGTCCGGCGTGGACTGGATAAGCTGTATCTTTCTTCTAACGCTGTCCTTTCCGCCCAAAACGGTAGGAACGTCGATAAACTCGGTGTATTTAGTCAGCACGGCGGAGTAAAATTCCGACGGGTAGTAGACCTTGAACCATGCCAGCTTTACCGCTCCGGTGACGTATGCCGCCGCGTGCGCTTTGGGGAACATGTACTTTATTTTCTTACAGCTCTCGACATACCAATCAGGGACGTTGTTATCCTTGAACGCCTGATATATCTCCTCGTTAAACCCTTTTTTAGCCTTACCTTTACGGGTGAGCTCCATTATATCGAAAGCCATTTTCGGCTTTAAGCCCTTTTGCATAAGATATACCATGATATCGTCACGGCAGCCTATTACCTCGGAGATAGTGCAGGTCCCGTTGGCTATAAGCTCCTGCGCGTTGCCGAGCCATACGTCGGTGCCGTGCGACAAGCCGGATATCTGGAGTAAGTCGGAAAACTTTTTCGGCTGCGCGTCTTTGAGCATTTGTAAGGTAAACGGCGTGCCTAACTCCGGTATGCCGTATGTTCCGCTGGATACGCCCAATTCCTCTGCGGTTATGCCCAAAGGCTCCGGCGAGGTGAACAGCTCCATTACCTTAGGGTCGGAGGTGGGAACGTCGGCTATCTTTATCCCGGTCATATCCTCAAGGTGCTTGTACAGAGTCGGAACATCGTGTCCCAACTCATCCAGCTTCAAGATAGTGTCATGCAGCGCGTGGAAATCAAAGTGCGTTGTTATCATATCGCTTTCGGTCTTATCGGCCGGGTGCTGCACCGCGGTGAAGTCGTAAACGTCGTAATCGCTAGGCACTACCACCATTCCGCCGGGGTGCTGAGAGGTGGTGCGCTTTACTCCCACGCAGCCCGCGGCAAGTCTTTCTATCTCCGCCTGCGGCGCGGTCATGCCGCGCTGCTCCAGCCATTTTTTGACAAAGGCTATCGCGGATTTATCCTGCACCGCCGAGATAGTTCCCGCCTTGAACACATGATCCTTGCCGAACAAGTCCTCGGTGTAGCGGTGTACCTTTGCCTGCACCTCGCCCGAAAAATTAAGGTCGATATCGGGAGATTTATCCCCGTCAAAGCCCAAAAACGTTTCAAACGGGATATCATGGCCGTCCCTTATCATATCGGTTCCGCATTCGGGACAATTTTTCTGCGGCAGGTCAAAGCCGTTTGCGCAGCTACCGTCGGTGATAAATTCATTGTGGCGGCATTTCGGACAGCGATAATGCGGCGGCAAGGGATTTACCTCCGAAATACCGGACATGATAGCTACTACCGACGAGCCGACCGAGCCTCTCGAGCCTACCAGATAGCCGTTCTTCTCGCTGAACGCCACCAGCTTTTGCGCTATCATATACAGTACGCCGAAGCCGTGCTTTATAATAGAGTCAAGCTCCTTTTTTAGCCTGCTCTCCACTACTTCCGGCAGCTTGTCGCCGTACCAAGCATGGGCGCGATCCCAGCACAGACGTTGAAGCTCCTCGTCGGCGCCCTCCATGTGCGGGGGAAAAGTTCCTTTGGGTATAGGACGTACTTTCTCTATGCTGTCGGCGATAAGTCGGGTATTCGTCACCACGACCTCATAGGCTTTTTCCTCGCCGAGATATTCAAATTCTTTCAGCATTTCCTCGGTAGTGCGGAAATACAGCGGCGCTTGCTGCGACGCGTCGTTATAGCCCTGCGCCGTTTGGAGTATCTCGCGGAAAACGCTGTCCTGCGGGTCTTTGAAATGCACGTCGCAGGTAGCGACCACCGGTTTTCCGAGCTTTTCGCCAAGCGCTATTATTTTGCGGTTGTTGTTTTTAAGATCCTCTTCGCTTCCTACGGTGCCGTTTCTGATATAAAATCTGTTGTTTCCTATAGGCTGTATCTCAAGATAATCGTAAAACGACGCTATTTCCTCCAGCTTTTCGTCAGACGCTCCGCTAAGCAAGGCGCGGTACAGCTCGCCCGCCTCGCACGCGCTTCCTACCAGAAGTCCCTCGCGGTACTGAGTAAGCAATGATCTCGGTATACGCGGCTTTTTGTAAAAATAGTCAAGGTTTGACGCGGAGATAAGCCGATAGAGGTTTTTAAGTCCGACCTTATTCTTGACCAGCAATATCTGGTGATAGGTCGGCAGCTTTTTCGGGTCTGCCTTGCCGAACGCCTCGTTAAACTCGCTTATGTACGTTATCTTTCTTTTCTTCCTTACGTCCGCGACTATATGCTTATATATCTCGCACAGCATTTCGGCGTCCGCTACCGCGCGGTGATGGTCAAAATCTCCCAGCTTGTAATATTTCGCTATAGTGTCCAGCTTATAATTTTTAAGTCCGGTAAGCGCCGCCTTAGCTATAGCAAGAGTGTCGGCGACGGGATTGTCAAAGGTCATGCCGCTGCGCTTTGCCGCTGATCTTATAAACGATACGTCAAAATTTGCGTTATGCGCGATGACCACGCTGTCACCGCAAAACTCCTTAAAGCTCTTTACCGCCTCGTCCTCTTTGGGCGCGCCTTTTACCATATCGTCGGTGATACCGGTAAGCTCGGTTATCTTCGACGGAATAGGCATCATCGGGTCTACAAAGGTGGAAAAGCTGTCCACTATCTCCATATTTCTCAGCTTTACCGCGCCTATCTCGGTTATCCTCTCGTTAGCGGGGTGCAGACCGGTAGTTTCGATATCGAACACTACGGTATCACCGTCGATAAGGCAGCCGTCGCAGCCCTCCACTACAGCGGTGCCGTCGTTGACAAAATACGCCTCCATACCGTATATGACCTTGAAATCCGGGTCGGTCTTATTTATCTCCTCGACGGTGTTCATCGCCTCGGGATACGCCTGCGCGTTGCCGTGGTCGGTTATAGCTATCGCCTTATGGCCCCATTTGTACGCCTGCTTTATCAGCGTTGCGGCGGGGGTTATGGCGTCCATATCCGACATATTTGTATGTAAATGCAGCTCCACGCGGGTCTTAGGCGCGTCGTCCGTCTTTTCCTTTACATATACCAGCATTACAGACATGGGATTAATAACGTTGTAATGCAGAAAATCATCCGCCTTGTAGCTTCCGTTTACGAGTATACAGTTTCCCTCTTTCAAGAACGAATAGCTGTCCAGCTTGTTGTTGTTCACAAACAGCTTTAACACCATGGAGGAGGTGCGGTCGCTGAACGCGGCGGTGATTATCGTGGATTTTCCGCTTTTGGTCTCTTTTTTATCCACCTTGAAGATCTTGCCCCAGACGGTAAGGTCGTCAAGCTCGCTCATCACCGATTCCATCGGTATCGGCGGATCGTTTACCGGTTTGCCCATCACAAGCTCCGCCTCGTTTTCAAACAGGTCGGACTCGAACATCAGCTTCATCTTCTCCGGCGAGGAAAGGACGTTAGCCCTTGACGCGGACATAGAGCCGTACTGCGAACGATCCGCGTCGGCTTTTCCGGTCACGCCCTGTTTTACCTTTATCGCCGCTATACTGTCGGGAGTAAGGCACAGTCTGCCGGTGAACTTGTCCTTTTTATAGCTGCCGTTCATGATGAAGGCTTCGCCCTCTTCAAGAAAATCGTACAGCTCAAGGTTTTCCGTCTGGGCAAACAGCTTGAAGTCCGTGCTGCCGGTATCGTCGCAAAGTCTGCCCATGATTATCGTATATACGCCCTGTCTGGTATCCTTGCGCTCAACGTCGGTAAGAAAGCCCCATAAGGTAACGCCCTCCGCCTCGTTGTCAAGCGAGGATATGCTCATAGGCATACGGTCGATATTGTCGCCGAGATACAGGCTGTAATTCTTTTCCAGCTTGTCCGATAAAAACGTGAACTCGCCGTCCTTAGGCTTTTTATACGGCAGGGGACGGCTCTTTCTGGAATAGCCGCCGGACTGCTTTTCCGCCTGGGCTATCGCCTCAAAATCCGGCATAGGCAAAGAGGATATTTCCTCGTAATATCTGTTTTCAAGCTCTTTGGCATTTACCGACTCGCCGCTGATAAAACTGACGCTTATCTTTTTAGAGAACACGCCCTTGACGAATTTTTCTATCTCGCGGTCGATCTGCTGATTTATCAGCAGGTCATAACCTCCGTGGGTCAGCGTTACCTCAAAGGTATCGCCGTCGTCGCTTATCTGAGCGTCGTCCATATATCCGTTTATCACGCCGAACTGAGCTTTCATTATCTCAAATATATCATATAGGTACTCTTTGGTGAAAAGCTCGCTGTCGTATTTCGGGTATATCCGCACCGACGGCACGCCGAGATATTCCTTTATAGCTTTACCCGCGTTGAAAA
Source organism: uncultured Ruminiclostridium sp. (assembly GCA_947630685.1). Classification (GTDB taxonomy): domain Bacteria; phylum Bacillota; class Clostridia; order Oscillospirales; family Ruminococcaceae; genus Ruminiclostridium_E. The sequence goes on from CANRII010000020.1 coordinate 5,515, forward strand.
GCTCGCCGTAAGGGATAAGACGGTCGCCCTCCAGTTGGAGTATCATGCTTTTGTCGCTCTCGTCGCATAGTATTGAAAGCAGATCTCCCCCGCCGACGCTTTCCGGCAGGTCAACTTCTTTCAGCAGCTCTTTTAATACAGCCATTTTTCCTCGATCCTTTTCTTTATGATAAAACTCACAGCTTTTCTATTTCGGCTATCAGCGCGTCCACTAACTGAGCTTCGGGCAGCTTTTTTACTATCTTTCCCTTAAGAAACAGTATGCCCTCGCCTTTTCCTCCGGCGATACCGGCGTCGGCGCAGCTTGCCTCTCCCGGACCGTTTACGGCGCAGCCCATCACCGCTATCTTAAGATCTTTCTTTATCCCGCGTGTACGGCGTTCCACCTCGTCGGCAAGCGCGATAAGGTCTATCTGCGTTCTGCCGCAGGTGGGGCAGGAAATTATCTCTATCCCGCCGCCGAGTCCTACTGAACGGAGAATATCTTTGGCGGCGTATATTTCCTCCTCCGGGTCGGCCGTAAGAGATACCCGTATCGTATCGCCTATGCCGTCGCAAAGCAGCGAGCCTATGCCTATCGCCGATTTTATTATACCCATGCGCTTTGTGCCCGCCTCGGTAACGCCGAGGTGCAGCGGATACGGAAAACGCTCATGCAGCATGCGGCAGCTTTCGATAGTCAGCCTCACGTCGGAGGATTTCACCGAAAGCACGATATCGTCAAAGTCAAACCCGTTCAGCAGTCGGATATGCCTTTCTATGCTATCGCACATCGCCTGCGGCGTAGGGCCATTGTACTTTGCCAAAAGCTCCTTTTCCACCGAGCCGCTGTTTACCCCTATCCGTATCGGGATATTTTTGCTTTTGCACGCGTCGGCGACCGCTTTTACCTTATCGCTTGAACCTATGTTGCCGGGATTTATCCGTATTTTGTCCGCGCCCGCCGCGACCGCCTCCAATGCGGCTTTATAGTCAAAATGTATATCCGCGACTACCGGTATACTTACGCTGTTTTTAAGCGCGTATATCAGCTTTGCGTCCGCGGGAGCGGGGACGGCGGCGCGTATTATCTCGCAGCCCACGTTTTCCAGCCTCACCGCCTGCTTTACGCTTTCCTCTATATCCTGCGCGGGGACGTTCAGCATGGACTGGATATATATTTTCCCGCCGCCGAGCGTCAAATTGCCCAGCTTTACTTTCTTTTCGCTCATAGCTTACCCTCCGCTGAATATCCTGATGATGTCGTTTATCGTTACCACCAGCATAAGCACCATAAGCGCCATTATCCCGACGAAATGCACCATGCCCTCATGCTCCGCCTTGATGGGCTTTCTTCTAATAGCCTCTATTATCAAAAATACCAGCCTTGCGCCGTCCATGGCGGGGATAGGCAGCAAATTCACTATCCCGACGTTTATCGCGATAAGAGCCGCCAGCAGCATAAGCGAATCAAAGCCGATAGCCGCCACCGTGCCGACGCTCTGTACCACGCCGATAGGGCCGGACAATTCGTTAAGTCCGTAGGTGCCGCTCAACAGATTGAGCAGCGATATCCAGATGAGCCGCGCGTCGGAAACGAACGTCGCGCAGGTCGCCGAAAGCACAGTTCCTATATTCTTCTCACCCGGTCTGACGTAAAAGTCCAAAAACAGGCTATTCTTCTCCTGGGGATAATCCTGCTTATACTTTTCGGTGATCTGCTCCACCGCCGTACAAAACGCCGCGTTTTCCGGATCGTCCTTGAGCGCGTTGAAGCTGTCGGTGAAGGTATCGTTTTCCGCGTTATAATATTCGGTGATAAGCTCCGCAAAGCCGGAATATTCCTCGCTGCCGGACTTAAGCTCGTTATAGTCTGCTAACATCTGCGCATAGGCGCGGGAGGCAAAGCGCACGCCGTCAAGCCTTATAAGCTGTCCGTCGCGCTCTACCACAAAATCATAGCTGTAATACTGCGCGCCCTGATCTCTTGAAACGGTGTTGGAAAGCTGGAACGAGATATCCGTCGTAGTGAATATGCTCATGCCGTTTATTTCCCTTATTATATCTCCGCGCTGCAAAAAAGAAGAGCTTACCGAGCCGTCGTAAAACCCGTTTACCGTATTTGTAGCGATATTCGTTGACGCCAAAACATATATCAGGCAGAAAATAAAGCCCAGTACAAAATTCATGAACGCGCCGGCGGCTATCACCAGCATTCTCATCCAGACCGGACAGTTGCGAAAGCTGCGCGGGTCGTCACTCTCCTCGTCCTCGCCGAGCTGTACCGAGCCTCCTATAGGAAGTGCCTTTAAGCAGTACAGAGTTTCGCCCACCTGCTTTTTCAGTATGCGCGGCCCCATGCCTATGGCAAATTCCTGCACCCGCATTTTGCACAGCTTTGCAACGATAAAGTGGCCGAATTCATGTATCAATATTATTAAAAAGAAGATGACTATTCCTATCAGTATGCCCAAAAAATTCAAGTTTCTTCCTCCGTACCATTAAGCGTTGGCAAATACATATTCCCTTGCCGCTTTGTCCGTTTGCTCTATCGTGTCAAGCGTCGTTTCGGCGCTGTATCCTACATTATCCAGTGTATCCATAACCAGCCGTCCTATGCTGTCAAAGCTGATCTTCCCGTCCAAAAACAGCGATACAGCCGCTTCGTTAGCGCCGTTCACCGCCGCGCAGGCGGTGCCGCCTAACTTTACCGCGCGTTTTGCGGCGGCAAGGCAGATAAACACGCTCTCGTCCGCTTTGCCAAAGGTCAGCGTTCCGACCTCGAACAGCGACAGACTCGCCGAGGGGGTCTCGTACCGCTCGGGATATGTCAGAGCGTATTGTATCGGTATACGCATATCCGCGGGGCCGAGCTGACCTATTACGCTGCCGTCCTCGTATTCTATCGCGGAATGCAGCACGCTCTGGCGGTGTACCACCACCTCCACCTGATCTGCGGTAACGTCAAACAGCCGTACCGCCTCGATAAGCTCTAATCCCTTATTCATCAGCGTGGCGCTGTCTATCGTTATCTTTCTGCCCATCGCCCAGGTCGGGTGCTTGAGCGCGTCGGCGACGGTCACCGCTTTAAGCTGTTCAAAAGTATATCCGTAAAACGGCCCTCCCGACGCTGTGAGCAGTATCTTTTTTATCTTATTTCCGGCGCTGCCCTGTAAGCACTGAAATATAGCGGAATGTTCGCTGTCTATCGGGATTATTCTCCCTTTTTCGTGGGCAAGCCCGGTGACCAGATCGCCGCCCGCCACCAAGCTTTCCTTGTTTGCAAGCGCCAGCGTCCTCCCCGCTTTAAGCGCCGCGACGGTGGGGTACAGTCCCGCAAAGCCTACCACCGCGTTTACTACCCTGTCGCACTCTGTTTCGGCAAGCTCGCACAATGCGTCCCGCCCGGCAGTCACCTTTATACCGGTGTCGGACAGACTTTGCTTTAAGCCGCCGTACAGCGACTCGTCCGCGATACATACCGTATCCGGACGGTATCTTCTTGCCTGCCGCTCCAAAAGCTCGGCGTTTTTTCCGCAGGACAGCGCGAGCGGACGTATACCGTGCTTTTCACATACGTCAAGCGTCTGAGTTCCTATTGAACCGGTGCTGCCAAGCAGCACTATATCCTTTATCATCTGCGCCCCCTGTCAAATATCAATGCCGAAGGACAGTATAGCCTTCGGCAATGCTAACTTTGAGTCTTATACATCTATCAAGCTATCGGTGTTATAGGGAAATACATCTGATACATCAGATACGCGAACGGCGCCGCCACCAATACGCTGTCAAATCTATCCAGTATGCCTCCGTGTCCCGGAAGCAAGTTGCCGAAATCCTTTACCGAGCATTCTCTTTTTATCAGCGACGCGGTAAGATCTCCTATCACTCCCAGCACCGATATCACCATAGCCAGCGCGATAAGATAAGGCCAGTTCACCGCAAAGGTGTGAACGCCGTTATTAAGCATGCTGTCGATAAATTCATAAGCAAAGCAGAGTATCACCGCGAATACCGCCGAGGTAACTATGCCGCCGATAAATCCCTCCCAGGTCTTCTTCGGGCTTATCTTAGGGCACATCTTATGCTTGCCGCACAGCGTACCGACAAAGTACGCGCCCGCGTCGCTTATCCAGACGCTTATCATGGTGTATACAATAAGGAATATCGCATGCTCCGGAAAAGAGGTGCGGATAAACGCGATAGAACTGAGCGCCAAAGGTATCGCTATAGATACCGCCGCAGTCAGCGCCACCTGCTCAAATCTCGCCTTTTCATGCTTAAACAGCAAAACGGTGAAAAGTATTATAAGAAAGCACAGATATATCATGCGGATATTCTGCTTTAATACGTCTATCCAAAAGAAAAACGGCGTAACAAAGGTAAAAAGTATACTAAGCGCAGATATAGTGCGATTTTTCAGATACTTAGTCGCCACCAGCAATTCATAAACTGCTGCTGCGGAAAACAGCGACATGGCAATATAGTATAAAAGCTCGTTGTTCAGCGCGATGATGAGTATTCCTACCGGAATAGCCACCGCCGCGGAAATTATCCTTTTTGCCATAATAGTCCTTTCCGTTCCGGCATTACACCCCGCCGAAACGCCTGTTCCTCTGAGAATACCAGTCAAGCGCGGCCGCAAGCTCTTTCCTGTTGAAATCCGGCCACAGCACGTCGGTGAAATACAGCTCTGCATACGCCGACTGCCATATCAGAAAATTTGAAAGCCGCTGCTCTCCGCCGGTGCGTATGATAAGATCGACGTCTGGCATAAAGCAGGTGTAAAGCTCTCTGCCGAATTCCTCCTCGCCCACCGTATCGAGCGCTGAGGAATACTTTGACGCTATACTTTTTGCGGCGCGGACTATCTCGTCCCTGCCGCCGTAATTGAGCGCGACGCAGATATAAAGCCCGTCGTTATTCTCCGACACCTGTTCTATATCCGTCATGCGGCGCTGCATATCCTCGGAAAACGCCGATTTATCCCCGGCAAAAAATACGCGGGTATTTTTCTGAGCCATGCTGCGTATATCGTCAAGATACTTGTCAAGCAGCTCCATCAGCGCGTTTACCTCTTCTTTGGGACGCTTCCAGTTTTCGGTGGAAAACGCATAGAACGTGACGTATTTCACGCCGAGCGCGCGAAAATCCTCGACTATGCTTTTGAACACCTTTGCGCCCTTGGAATGTCCGGCGGTACGCGGCAGTCCGCGCTTTTTAGCCCACCTGCCGTTTCCGTCCATTATCACGCCGACATGCAGCGGCGGCTCTCCCGTAAGCTCCTTTGCACTCAAGGATTATACCGTCATTATCTCTTTTTCCTTAGCCGCGGCGATAGCGTCAGCCTTATCGCAGTACTTATCGGTAATGTTCTGCATTTCCTTCTCTGCGTCCTTGAGATCGTCCTCGGTTATATCGGAATTTTTCTTCATGGTCTTGAGCTTGTCGAGCGCGTCGCGGCGGATATTCCTTAAAGCGACCTTGGATTCCTCGCCCATCTTCTTTACCTGCTTTACAAGCTCTTTTCTTCTTTCCTCGGTAAGCTGCGGGAACGCTATACGAATAGCCTTGCCGTCGTTGGTGGGGGTTATCCCTATATCGCTTGCGAGTATCGCCTTTTCTATATTTTTAAGGGTGGACGCGTCCCACGGGGTTATGACGAGTATCCTCGCCTCCGCAACGGCTACCGCCGCCATAGCGTTTATCTGTGTGGGTACTCCGTAATAATCGACTGTTATCTTGTTAAGAACAGAGGGGTTTGCGCGTCCTGCGCGTATCGTAGAGAGTTCGCTTTCAAGCGCTGCAACGCTCTTTTCCATTTTTTCCTTTGCGGTGTTGATGGTAGCTTTCATGATATTTCTTCCTTTCGATATAACTGGCCCTGCTCGGGCAATATTTTGCTTTATCCTTATTACGGTCAGCTTACGACCGTGCCGACCTTTTTGCCCATTACTGCGTCAAATATATTATCCGGACGGCTCAGATCGAACACAAGTATCGGCGTGCCGTTGTCGCTGCACATCGCCGCCGCCGCGCTGTCCATGACCTTGAGTCCGCCGGCAAGCACCTCTCTTAAGGTTATCTCGTCGTATTTTACCGCGTCGGAATATTTATGCGGGTCTTTGTCGTATACTCCGTCCACCATGGTGGCTTTTAAGAGAATGTCGGCGTTTATCTCCGCCGCTCTTAACGCTGCGGCGCTGTCGGTAGAGAAAAACGGACTTCCCGTGCCGCAGCCGAAAATAACTATCCTGCCCTTTTCAAAGTGGCGGAGCGCTTTCTGCCTGATATACGGCTCGGCGATCTGTTTCATCTCTATCGCGGTCTGAACTCTTACCTCGCAGCCCAGTCCCTCCAGTACGTCGGCTACCGCAAGCGCGTTCATCGCGGTGGCGAGCATTCCGATATGGTCGGCTCTCACCCTGTCCATGCTTTCGCTAGAACGTCCTCTCCAGTAGTTGCCGCCGCCTACCACTATGCCTATCTGAGTACCGACGTCGGCGCACTTTTTGATGGACTGACAAATGTCGGTCACCGTAGGGATATCCAGTCCCACCTTGTTCTCTCCGGCAAGAGCCTCGCCGGACAGCTTCAACAGGATACGCTTATACTTGGGCTGTTGCATATTTTTATCCTTTCCTCTGCTTTAATAGTCCAGAACTCTTATATTTGCGAGCGTACTGCCGGAAAGCGCCGCGCATTTATCCGCACATTCCTTTTCGGAAAGCTCTTCGGTGATAAACGCGAGCTCATCCTCCGGCGCAGAAGCTCTTACAAGATATTTTACATTGCCGAAGGTCTGCTCCGCCTGCTCCTTTGTAACGCCGGACAGCCTCAGATAATGGCGGCAGACGATGTTTTCCGGCTTTTCTACAAAGTCCTGATCTTCGCTGTCCTCCCAGAAGAGAGTCCTGCTGGAGGAATGGGACTTCGCCGCTATCACGATATCCGCTACTACCGCTCCCGCAGTCGGAAGCTTGCCCGCGCCCTTGCCGTAAAACACCACGTCGCCGGTGGTATCGCCGCGTACCATTATCGCGTTGAATACGTCGTTTACTCCGGCAAGCTGGCTTTCTCCCGCTATAAACGCCGGGCAGACCATTACAGCTATCTTGCCGTTATCCAGCCTTTGCGCCCAGCCTATCAGCTTTATCGAACCGCCGAAATTCTCGCAGTATTCCACGTCCTCGGGAGTAACTGCGGTTATTCCCTCGGTGTGGACGCTGTCGGGATAAACGTGCTTTCCGAACGCAAGTGACGCTAATATACATATCTTGCGGCAGGCGTCCGTGCCCTCTATATCGGCGGAGGGGTCGCGCTCGGCATAACCTAACTGCTGCGCGGTGGATAAAGCGGTATCGAACGGCATATTGTCGCGTATCATTTTGGTAAGTATATAATTCGTAGTGCCGTTAAGTATTCCGGCTATCCCCATTATCTTATCCGCGGAAAGGCATTGGTGCAGCGGACGTATTATCGGTATGCCGCCGCCTACGCTCGCCTCGAAGAAAAAGTTTACGTTTTTCTCTCTTGCGATGGCAAGCAGCTCCGCGCCCTTTGCCGCTACTAATTCTTTATTCGAGGTAACTACGCTTTTCCCCGCGAGCAGAGCCGCCTTGACATAATCGTATGCCGGGTGAAGTCCGCCCATTACCTCCGTAACTATATCTATTTCGGGGTCGTTTACGATAACGCCGTAATCCTTGGTAAATTTTTCCTTATATGGACTGTCCGGAAAATCGCGCAGATCCAGTATATATTTTACCTCAAGCGGCTGTCCCGCCTTTTTCTCCAGCGACTGTTTACTTTTCTCCAGTACCTCTACCGTACCTGAGCCTACCACTCCGTGGCCCAGCACCGCTATTTTTGCCATAGCCGTATCTTCCTTCCTCCCGCCGCTGCCGGACGGATAAGTTCTTTTTACATTTTGTATCTATACGCTTTTAAGTATACCATATTCTGCTGAAAGTTACAAGTGTTTTTTGCCTTGCGAAACGATTTTACCTGAAAAAATCTTTTCCTAGTATCGCCTCGTATTTGGGCAGTATGCCCTGCTTGCTGTCCGTCTGCAAATGATTCTGGCACAGCGCATAGCTCGGCATGGTATTTCCCTCGACTAACACCGGACCTTTATCGGTTATCGCAACGTCCCAGCCGACGTAGCCTATCTTAGGTTCTACCGCCGCCGCCTTTTTGCACATTTCCACCGCGTCGTTAAAATACGGCACTTCAAAGCCCGCAAATTTAACGCCGGTGACCGGGTGCGCCTCGTAGTAGCGGAAATCGTCGTTGCAGTAGGCGTTCTTATGTATCACTCCGTCCTCGCCGATAAGCACGTACATTCCGCCGCTGCAAATGTTGTCCACGCAGTTCACGCCGTTCCCGACCCTTAGCAGCGCATACATGAAATGCACCTCGCCTTTATAATTTATCGTGGCTATCCTGACGGTATTTACCGAAGCGGGGCAGAGCCTACTCATCTGCTCATGCTGTACTATCTCTTCTTCTATCAAAAACTGGCCGTTGTCGCAGAATTTTTTATACAGCGCGTCAAAATCGGTATCGGGGGCGATATATTCCCTGGACATTCCCGCCCCTCCGAAGTCCTCGGTAGACTTTGCGAAAACGGTCTTTTTATCCTTGCAAAACTCCGCCAGCTCCGACGCATCCGCGCGGTGCAGGTCTATAAAGCCGCGTCCGAGATATTCGGAATATCTGCGGTCAAACTCCGTCTTGTCGTTGAGCGTATAGAACATGCTCTTGTCATTCAGCTTGTTCGCTACAGTAAGATTATGGTTCATTGTAAGGAAGGTCTTGCGATCCTTGCCCTTGATAAGCGCAAAGCCCATTATGCGGTAATCCAGATGTCCTACCGAATATCTCACCGCGCACCAAAGCATATCAAAAAACATTATAAAGCGATTTTTACCGGTTTCCTCATGAACGCATTTCATATTGATGAACATACGCTTTACGCTGCCTTCAATAAGGCGGGTAAAAAAGCTCTTCAGCCGGACGAAAAACAAAATATCTCCTCCCTATCCGAGTATCTTTTCCAGTACCCTGCCGATAAATTTCTTTATCGGAGTGATTATAAGCTCTTTCTCTCTCGGTGTAAGTCCGATAGACCATACAAAGAATATGAACACGACTACAAATATCGCGCCGTACAGCAGCATTTCAAGTATAGTTTTTGCCGGGAAAAATATTGCTATAACTATCGCGACCGCAGTCGGTATCAGCATAGACGGCACCAATGCGGATATACGCCGCCAAAAGCGCGGTATATCCAACCCGATGTACTTGTTGTAATACCAGTTCATCAGCAGCCCGTTTCCTATAAACACCGGTATAGCGGTACCTATCGCCACGCCTATCTCGGCAAACCACGCGCACAGCGGTATGCTTATCACGATGTTCAGCACCGCTACCGCAAGATAAGTCACCGAACGGAAACGGTGCATATTTTTCGCTCGCTGTATCTCTATTCCGAGATTTTGTATGCTCGGCAGAATAGTCGGGATAAACAGCAGCAGCGAGATTATATACGCGTTGCCGTAATCGGGTCCCGCCCACAAAAGTACAAACGGATAACCTATCGCGACAAATCCCAGCAGTATCATCACCAGCACGATGAACTGGAATCGTCCCACCCTTATGAAAAGGTCGCTTATCTTCTTATTGGAAACATTGTTCGCCACCATCTGATGAACGCGAGGCGTCAGCAGATTGGAAAACGTCGTCGCCATCGACATATAGAAGATATTGAGCTGCGACGCGACGTTATACACCGCTATGCTCTGAGAACCGTGCATCCAGCCGAGCAGCACCTTATCTATGCTCCAGTTGAGCTGATCGACGATTATACCGATGAACACCCAGCCGGTGAACCTGAACATCTCAAACAGCAGCTTGAAATCGAACGCCCTGAAATTTATCTTCATGTGCAGGCGGGTAAAACAGTAGTATATCTCCAGCACGCCGCTTCCCACCGCAAAAGCAAGGCTCATATACGCTATCGCCTCGGAACGCATGCCTATCATAAGCATAGGTATTATCAGCAGCGGGTTTATTACGGTCTTTACAAACGCGAGCAGCTTTAAGAATATATACCGCTCGTTTACCATTATATTCGATTCAAATACGCTTGCGGGGAAATTTGCCGCCGCGGTAAAGGTCATAATATACATCAGCCGCACCGCGATATCTATTTCTTCCTCCGTAAGCTCGCTGCCGAAAGCTAAACGCGGATTCGCGGCTATAAGGCAGCCCACCGTCGCTACCAAAGCTCCGAGCAATGTATATATGATGATGAACATTCCGTTCAGCTTTGCCATGCCGTAACGGTCGCCGGATTCCTTGTATCTGGTATAAAATCTTGTATACGCGCTGCCCAGTCCGAAGCTGAACAGGTTAAGATAAGATACTACCGGCAGCACCAGCGAATATACGCCGTATTCGCTCGTACCGAGCCGCTGTATCATTATCGGCGTGTATACCAGCGATACCACCGTCCCTAAAAATAAGGACAAGTAGGAAAGCACCGAGCCGACCTTCAACTGATTTAACTTCATTAAAAATATCCTTTAATAAGGGTTTTGCCCCGTTAATATATTCAATTTCAGCAGCGCTGTATCTTCAGCAAAAATCTGACCGCGCTTACGATATCAATGTTATTAATACAAATGTATTAATAATTAGATACGGACATACTCTTTTATTATTTTATCATATTTCGGAGGATTTGTAAAGACAAAAATAGTTAATATAGAGTTAATACGATCAGGCTTTCCTGCGCATAACGGACGTTCAATACCGAATAAAATTAACCGAATACTATAACGGCAGGTGATAACGATGATAATTTCCGCTATGCTGTCCGCATTGCAGGGACTTATATTTTTTGCGCTGCATTTTGACAACCGCAATTCCTTTCCGCGCCAGCTTACGGCTAAAGAGGAACGCGAGTATGTCGCGCTTGCGGCGAACGGGGACAAAAACGCTATGGATATGCTGATAAAGCACAATTTAAGGTTAGTGGCGTTTATTGTGAAAAAGCACTATCCGGATTTTCGCGACCAGGACGACCTTATCTCAATAGGCACTATAGGGCTTATCAAGGCGGCACAGACCTTTGATTACAAGCGCAGCGTCAGCTTTTCCACCTATGCCGGAAAGTGCATAAATAACCAGATACGCATGTATTTCCGCAAGATAAAGCATCAGCAGACCGAGGTATATCTTAACGAGCCGGTGGACTGCGACAAGGACGGCAATACCGTGACGCTCGCGGACATATTCTGCGATTCGGCGGACGTAGCTCAGCAGGCCGACCTTAACATCAATATAGAAAAGCTGTACCGCTACATCGCCGACGAACTTGACGACAGAGAAAAGGAGATACTCTGCAAGCGGTACGGGCTGAATTTTCAAAACTACCGCACCGAAAAAATACTCACCCAGCGGGAGGTGGCAAAGCAGCTCGGGATAAGCCGCAGCTACGTTTCACGAATAGAAAAAAAGGCGCTGGAAAAATTAAGGGAGAGGTTTGAAAGGAATGATTGAACCCCGAAAAATTTTGAAAAACAATAAAAGCAGACGAAAACCGCCTGCTTTTTATATGAAGTACGCAAATCAGAACTCTAATTTGTTCATCATTCTATAATAACAATATCGTCCTTTTCAAATACTATAGCTTGCTTGTTGCCTACGCCGCCTTGCCTGATAAACAATCCCAGTTTCTTATCAAATCCATGTTCACGGATACGTCTTAACAAATAATTAGGGTCGCCTCCGCATAGATAGATAACATCATACACTTTCAAAATTTCGTCGTCTGCATCATCATGCAGATCATAGACAAATATGTTTTCCTTTGCTATACCGCATTTAAGCAAATCGTTAAGACATTTCGGCAGCACTTCTATCGCGTCCGGTGATACAGCCGCTGTCGGAATAAACATCGCCTTGACTCTGGTCGGTTCCTTATTCAGCATTTTTGAAACATTTGTTCAATTATATCTGTTTCTAATCCGCATGAAGTAAGTAAGACATTCGTTTTACAAATCCCATTATAAATCCAGTCGTCTATTCTATCGCCGCTTTTCTTGATAGTATCGGTCTTATTTTTTCCGGGTCGAATTTCGGCGTGCGGTCGTAAGTGTAAAGCCCGTTCGCCTCCTGCTCGATATCATAAAGCTGAGTATAGCAAAAACCGAAGACGTCCGGATTATCCATTATGGCGTCGGTGAGCCGTTTAAGCCTTTCGATAAACTCTTTTTCGGTCTTGGGCGCTTTACCGTAGCCCCACGCTTTGCTGTTTTCGGCGCTGCTCCATCTCATGCCGCCGTATTCGCTGACGAACATGGGCTGCCCGCCGTAACGCTGCCTTTTATAATAACGGTTCCATATGCGTTCATCGCCGGAATTGAAATTATCGAGCTTTTTCTTAAAATTATCGGGATCTTGGTCGTAATCGTGGATATCAAAAATATCCGTTTCAACATGGAAATTTCCGCTTGTATCGATGCAGGGACGGGTGGGGTCTAAGAGCTTTGTGAACCTATACACGGTTTTAAGTATATTTCCGTCCTGCTGTTTTCCTTTATAGTCCCAGGTTTCATTGAACGGACACCAGCCGATTATACTGGGGTGGCTGATATCCCGCGCGACGGCCTCCTGCCACTCGTTGAGAAAGCCGCCGAGATTGGCAGGGTCGGAGTGGTCGAAGCCCCAGTTCGCATACTCGCCCCAAACGATATAGCCCAGCCGGTCGCAATGATACAAAAACCTCGGCTCAAATACCTTCTGGTGAAGTCTTGCCCCGTTGAAGCCCAACTCTAACGACAGCTTTATATCGCGTATCATCGCCTCTTCGGTCGGCGCGGTGTAAATTCCGTCCGGATAAAAGCCCTGATCCAGCACCAGCCGCTGAAAGACCGATCTGCCGTTTATCAAAAATCTCATTCCGTCCAGACGCACGCTGCGAAGTCCGAAATAGCTTGCCGCCTCGTCCTCGCCGAACCGCAAAACCACGTCGTACAGCCTGCCGTCGCCTACTTCCCACAGATGAATTTCGGACAGAAGTATCTCAAGCGTCAAAGTCCCGCCGAAAGAATCCCCCTCCGCGCTGCCGACAGGTTTTCCGTTATATGACACATTTGCGCAAAGCTTTCCGCCGCCGCAAAGCTCGGCTGTAAGGATCACCTTGCCGTTATCGGGATCGGGATAGAATTTCACACTTTTGATATAATTTTTTGGCAGAAATTCCAGCCATACCGTCTGCCATATCCCTGTAGTGCGGGTGTAATCGCAGCCATGGGAATAATACAGCTCCGACTGCTTTCCCCTCGGCTGACAGCCGGAACGGACGTCGTCGGCGGCATATACCGTCAATATATTTTCGCCCTCATGTACATAAGCGGTTATATCAAACTCAAACGAGGTATACCCGCCCCGGTGACTGCCGACTTGCTTGCCGTTTACCCATACGACGGTTTCATAATCCACCGCGCCGAAATGCAGCAGCACGCGCCCCGCAAGCCTCTCTTTGCTTATATCAAAGCTCCTTCTGTACCATACGGCATTCATAAAATCCTTGTTTTCCACGCCGGAAAGCTTGCTTTCGGGACAAAACGGAACGATGATGCTGCCGCTCAAGCTATCGCACTCGTACAGCTTTCTTTCTATTCCGCTTTTGGAATTGTCAAGCTCAAACTCCCACCGCCCGTTAAGATTTTGCCAGTTTTTCCGCATAAACTGCGGGTTCGGGTGCTCCGCTCTGGGTATCTCCATAATGACCGCCTCCTTTTTCTTTAATTATACAGTAAAGTATTAAAATGTCAAGCCTGTTTGCTATATAATTCCCTATAAAAACCGCAGATTTTCATACTTTACCAAAACAAAAAATCAGGAACAGCGTTTCTGCCGTTCCTGATAGTTTTTAATTGAGTTTACAGCGGTAAAGCTTACTTATTAGCTTCCTCAACAGCCACCGCGCAAGCAACGGTAGCGCCGACCATCGGGTTGTTGCCCATGCCGATAAGACCCATCATCTCAACGTGAGCCGGTACGGAGGACGAACCTGCGAACTGAGCGTCGCCGTGCATACGACCCATCGAGTCGGTAAGGCCGTAGGACGCGGGACCTGCCGCAACGTTGTCGGGGTGAAGAGTACGTCCGGTGCCGCCGCCGGAAGCAACGGAAAAGTACTTCTTACCGTTTTCGATAGCCCACTTCTTATAAGTGCCGGCTACAAGGTGCTGGAAACGGGTGGGGTTGGTGGAGTTACCGGTTATGGAAACCTCAACGCCCTCGCTGCGCATGATAGCAACGCCTTCGCTGACGTCGTTTGCGCCGTAGCAGCGAACCTTTGCCTTATCGCCGTCGGAGTAAGCGATCTCCTTTACAACGGTGAGCTTGTCGTTGGGGATATCGTAATCGGTCTGAACATATGTAAAGCCGTTGATCCTCGAAATGATCTGAGCGGCGTCCTTGCCAAGACCGTTAAGGATAACTCTCAGCGGTTCTTTTCTTGCCTTGTTGGCGGTTCTTGCGATACCGATAGCGCCCTCCGCAGCCGCAAAGGACTCATGTCCTGCGAGGAAGCAGAAGCACTTTGTCTGCTCGTCGAGCAGCATAGCGCCGAGGTTGCCGTGGCCGAGTCCGACCTTTCTGTTCTCAGCGACCGAACCGGGTACGCAGAATGCCTGTAATCCTTCGCCTATTGCGGCAGCGGCTTCGCTGGCTTTCTTTATCCCTCTCTTGAGCGCGATAGCGGTGCCGAGCGTGTAAGCCCAGACAGCGTTTTCAAACGCGATGGGCTGAACGCCCTTTACTATCTCTTCAACATTTATCCCCTTGGAAAGGCAAAGATCTCTTGCTTCTTCAATTTCTTTCATTCCGAGGGTTTCCAGACATGCGGCGATCTTAGCGGCACGTCTTTCCTGACCTTCAAATTTAGCCATTATCTTTACTCCTTTCCTTATTCTTCACGCGGGTCGATCTTCTTGACCGCCTCGTCATATCTGCCGTACTGACCGCAGTTTGCCTTGTAAGCCTCGTCGGGAGTCTTGCCGTGACGGATATCCTCCAGCATCTTGCCTACTCTTACGAACTGATAGCCGATGACCTCGTTGTTTTCGTCCAGACCGAGGGAGGTTATGTAGCCCTCTGCCATTTCCATATAACGAACGCCCTTTGCCTTGGTGGAGTAAAGAGTTCCGACCTGAGAACGAAGTCCCTTGCCGAGATCCTCAAGACCTGCGCCTATTGGCAGACCGTTTTCGGAAAACGCGGTCTGAGTACGTCCGTAAACTATCTGTAAAAACAGCTCGCGCATCGCAACGTTGATAGCGTCGCATACAAGGTCGGTATTGAGCGCTTCAAGTATAGTCTTTCCGGGCAGTATCTCCGCCGCCATAGCCGCGGAATGAGTCATACCGGAACAGCCTATCGTCTCTACGAGAGCCTCCTCGATAACGCCGTCCTTAACATTAAGTGTGAGCTTGCAGGTACCCTGCTGAGGCGCGCACCAGCCTATACCGTGCGTAAGTCCGCTGATGTCGCCTATCTGATAGGCTTTTACCCATTTTCCTTCTTCGGGAATGGGGGCGGGTCCGTGGTTGACACCCTTAGCGACCACACACATTTTTTCAACTTCTTGAGAAAAACTTGCCATTTTTCTGCTCCTTTCAAAAACGTTACAGTACCCGCCGCAAAAACGGACAAGTAACATATACAATATAATTATAACCTATTCGCCGCAGAATTTCAAGAGGAATATTCAACTTTTTGACTAACGAAAAAATTTTTTCTTGACAAACCGGCAGGTCGATGTTATAATAAAAATCCGTTTCTTTTTCAAAGGACGGCTTTAATACGGCAAAAAACCGCACGGCAAAGAGGCTTCAGACAGCGAAAGGAGATATCATGGGACAGGATATGACGGTTCCCTGCGGCGATGGATTTATAAATATCCGCGTCGGGGCGATAATCATGAGGGACGGCAAGGTGCTTATGGTGAAAAACGCCGGCCACGACTATTACTATTCGGTCGGCGGAAGAATACAGTTCGGCGAGACCGCGGAGCAGGCGGTGATACGCGAGGTCAAAGAGGAAACCGGAGCGACGCTGGAAATAGACCGCCTAGGCTTCGTACATCAGAATTATTTTATCGGCGACGTACCTCCGATAGTCGGAAAAGTGATATACGAGCTGTCATTTTTTTACTATATGAAAGTGCCGGAGGATTTTTCCCCGAATCTTGAGGTAAACAATTACGGCGAATTTTTGGAGTGGATCTCGCCGGATACTGATAAAACGATATATCCCGCGTTTTACAAGACCCAGCTTTCAAAACCGCAAAACGGGATAAAATACTTTACCGATGACGAACGCATATAAAACAATAAACGGGATCTTCCGATACGGAAAGTCCCGTTTGTTTTCATATAAGATCGAAAATCATTTCGTTCAGCATCCAGTGTCCGTCTTTGTATTCCGCAGTATAAGTTTGATCAAAATAGGAAAATTCAAAGCCTTTTGCCTCCGGAACGTCTAGTTTTTCAATATCGGGGAAATGCCAGATAAAAGTACATTTATCATCCGATTTTTCGGTTATTTCTATATACGATCTTGCACGAAATGCTTTATAGTCCCGGCTAAACGTGCCGTAGGGGTTCAAATATAACCGACCGTTTTCCTCAACAAAACACGGCTCGCCGTTAGGCCAGTTCCAGATATCATCGGCAGCCGACTGCTCATAGGTACTGTAAACCAAGTCGTGCAGCTGCTCAAGATCGAAAACATCCTCGCCGGAAAAGGTCACGGGATAAAGCGGAGCGTCATGATCGGGAGAATCGTAAGGCGAGTTTCTGTCGGCGTTAAACCAGTCTGAACCGAAAGGCATAAAAAACATCTCAAGCACCAGACGGTTTTTATCCACCAAAGCCGGAATAGCTTTTTCTGGGTCTTTTACCGAGGTGTCGGCTTTTACGGTTTCGTTTATTTTAAGCGCTCCGTCGGCTAAGCTGTCTATCGGTATCCAGCTATCGGGGACAAGCTCGTCGTCGGGGTATTCTCTTCCGGCGTAATATCCAAGCTCGGGCTCGGAAGAGGTTTCAATTTCCTCGTCGGACTGTGCTGAGCCGTCAGGAAAAACGGCGCTGCTTTCCTCGTCGGACTGTACTAAGCTGTCGGAGGAAACTGTGCTGCTTTCCTCGGGGAGCGATGAAGAACAGTCTAATATTTCGTTTTGGCAGCCGCTAAGCAATATAGCACTAAACGTAAGAAATGCCAGAAAAGCGCTTTTGCCTCTTTTTTGTTTTGCTTTGTAGATGTTATTTTTCATAATTATGACCCTTTTTCAGATTATTTAGTTGTTTGAGAATTAAACTGATTTTAATATATCATATAATCAGTAAAAAGTCAATTGATTCTGTTAATTTTTGTAGAATATTTTTCAAGCGGCTTTAATTTTACCGCGTTATAAATATCACAAAAAAATTCATTAAATGTTTGAAAATTTTGTGAAAGGTGTTGCTTTTTTCCAATAAAAGTGGTACAATAAAATCAACATACAGTTTTTCACGGCTGTAATAACCATCGAAAGGAAGAAAACAAATGGCAAACCGTTTTATTTTGAATGAAACATCGTATTTCGGCGCGGGCGCAAGGGAAAACCTCGTACCGGAGCTGAAAGGCAGAGGGCTTAAAAAGGTGCTGTTCGTCACCGACAAGACGCTTATCGAGTGCGGCGTTGCGGGCAAGGTCAGCGCGGAGCTTGACAAGGCGGGCATAGCTTATGATACCTACTGCGACATCAAGGCAAATCCCACCGTCGCTAACGTACAGGCAGGCGTGGCAAAATTCAAGGAGTCGGGCGCTGATTCGCTGGTAGCGGTAGGCGGCGGCTCGGTAATGGATACCGCTAAGGCTATAGGCATAATCATAGAAAATCCGGAATTTGCCGACGTGGTATCTCTTGAGGGTACAGCCGACACCAAGAACAAGAGCGTACCTGTGATAGCATTGCCCACCACATCCGGCACGGCGGCGGAGGTAACTATAAACTACGTTATCACCGACGAAAAGAACACCAAGAAGATGGTATGCGTCGACCCGCACGATATTCCGGTAGTTGCTATCGTTGACAGCGATCTTATGATGGGAATGCCGAAAGGACTTTGCGCCTCCACCGGTATGGACGCGCTTACTCACGCTATCGAGGGTTATATCACCAAAGGCGCGTGGGAGCTTTCCGACATGGTAGAGCTTCGCGCGATAGAGCTTATCCATTCCTCGCTTTATGACAGCGTTCAGGGCGACCCGAAAGCAAGGGAGACCATGGCGCTGGCTCAGTATGTAGCCGGCATGGGCTTTTCAAACGTCGGGCTCGGCATAGTTCATTCCATGGCGCACCCGCTCGGCGCGTTCTATGATACTCCGCACGGAGTGGCAAACGCGCTGCTGCTGCCGTTTGTAATGGAATACAACGCAGAAAGCCCCGCTAAGCCCAAGTACAAAGCGATAGCAAAGGCTATGGGCGTAGAGGGTACCGAAAGCATGACCGACGACGAGGGTGTAAAGGCAGCGATAGACGCAGTCCGCCAGCTGTCTATCTCCATCGATATCCCGCAAAAGCTCGCCGACATCGGCGTAAAGCAGGAGGATCTCGAGGCGCTTTCCGTTGCGGCGTTCAACGACGTCTGCACCGGCGGCAACCCCAGAGAGACCAACCCCGCCGAGATACTTGAAATTTATAAGAAAGCGTATTGATAACAAAAATAATATAGGAGTTATAAAAGCGTGTCCTGCAAAGGGCACGCTTTTTTGTTTTATATTCACTTTTTCTTTATCACTGTACCCTGCCTTGTTTCTTCTACGATATATCCCAGCGAGGTTATCTTATCGCGCAGCTGGTCGGCAAGGGCAAAATCCTTTGCTTTTCTAGCCTGCTGACGTTTGTCGGCAAGCTCCTGTATCTCGGCGGGAAGCGGCTCCGGCTCGTCGCTCTTGGCATTTAATTTTTCGGCATGGGCGATAAGGTCGAGCGACAGCACGCGGTCAACGTCCGCTATCGCAGATAATCTGTCTGAAGCGGAGGCGTCGGATTTTAAAATATCGTACAAAGCGGTTATCGCCTGCGCGGTGTTAAGGTCGGCGTCCATCGCCTTGCGAAAGCCCTCGGTAAGCTCGGCCGGTGCGCTGTTCGTGGCAGTACCCTCTTTAAGCAGAGCCGCTATGCGGGCGATCAGCTTTTCGTATGCCGCCGCCGCGTTGTCCAGATTTTCATAGCTGAACACCAGCGAGCGCCTGTAATGGGATTGCAGGCAGAAAAATCTGTACACCAGCGGGTCGTAGCCCTTTTCCTCCAGCAGCGACACGGTGAGGAATTCCCCCTTGGACTTGCTCATCTTGCCGTCATTTGTATTAAGGTGATGAACATGGAACCAGTAATTGCACCATTTATGACCGAGGTAAGCCTCGCTTTGCGCTATCTCGTTGGTGTGATGCGGGAACGCGTTGTCGATACCGCCGCAATGGATATCGAGATACTCGCCGTTATATTTCATGCTTATGCAGGAGCATTCTATATGCCAGCCGGGATAGCCGACTCCCCACGGGCTGTCCCATTTAAGCTCCTGATCCTCAAATTTCGACTTGGTGAACCATAACGCAAAATCGGCGCTGTTTTTCTTGTTTTCATCGGAATCCACGCCCTCGCGCACTCCTACCTCCAGATCCTCCGGACGGAAATCGTTGAACACATAGTATTTTTCCGGCTTGGAGGTATCGAAGTACACGTTGCCGCCGGAGATATAGGCGTATCCTTTATCCAGCAATACCTGTATCACACGGATAAACTCATCTATGAGCGAGGTCGCGGGTATCACCGTTTCCGGCTTTTTTATATTCAGCTTATCGCAGTCGGAAAAGAACGCGTCGGTATAAAACTTCGCTATCTCTGCGACGGTCTTATGCTCCCGCTTTGCGCCGGTCAGCATTTTATCGTCGCCATCGTCGCCGTCACCGGTGAGGTGTCCGACGTCGGTAATATTCATCACGCGGTTTACATCGTAACCGGAATAGGCAAGATATTTTTCCAGTATGTCCTCCATGATATAACTGCGCAGGTTTCCTATATGCGCATAATGATACACAGTAGGGCCGCAGGTGTACATACTCACCTTGTTCGGCTCGTTAGACGTGAAAAGCTCCTTTTTCCTTGTAAGCGTATTATAAATATACATTGTTATTCCTCCGTTTTATCCGTATTATTATGCTCGTACTCGTCGAGCTGTTTTTCCAATCTTTCGATATGAGCGGACATGCTGCACAGCTCCTGAGATACGGGATCGGGAAAATGTATCTGATCCAGGTCGAACCTGGGGACCCGCACGCCGTCGCGCTTTACCACCCTCGCCGGTACTCCGACCGCCGTACAGTTCGGCGGTACTTCGGTAAGCACCACCGCGTTGGCGGCTATCTTGGAATTATCTCCTATCCTTATCGGACCGAGCACCCGCGCGCCCGCGCCCACCATCACGTTATTGCCCAGCGTGGGGTGGCGCTTTCCGACATCCTTGCCGGTACCGCCCAAGGTCACACCCTGATAGATGGTACAGTTGTCGCCTATCTCGGTAGTTTCACCTATCACTACGCCGCTGCCGTGGTCTATAAATAAACCCTTTCCTATCTTTGCGCCGGGGTGTATCTCTATACCGGTCTTGCGCAAAGAACGCTGGGAGATCCATCTTGCGATGAAATAATGCTTTTTCTCATACCACTTATGAGCGCGGCG
>CANRII010000021.1 GCA_947630685.1 uncultured Ruminiclostridium sp.
TGCGGAAAAGCTCCTTTGCGTCCGGCAGATCCTTTACAAAGGACAAAAACTGTTTATCACCGCTGTAATATGCGGGGGAGATATTTTCATTTGACAAGTTGCAGCGCCCGTTGCCGGTGGACAGCAGCTTTTTTCCTACCCTTTGCAGGCGTTCAAACACCATTATACGACAGCGTGAATGTTCCGCCGCCGAAACTGCTGCCGCCAGTCCTGACGCGCCGCCTCCGATTATCGCAATATCAATGTCATGTACTTTCATTTTGACCTCTTATCGGTATAAAATTTGCATTCCGTTAATGAATCAAGTATAACATATAATTACGGGAATAGCAAGCGTAATGCGTAGGCATACGGGATTTTGTGCTTTTTAAGAAAATTTTTGCCAAAAATCAGCTTGATATTCTGCGATTCGGCTTGCCGAGCGGTTTTGCGGCGGTTGAAATACATTTGCTTTATAGCCGCTTTTGATTGACATTCGCTGCATTTTGTGGTAAAATATATTAATAAATTGTTTTTCCGGAGGCGTGCCTTATGAAGCTGATAAATATAGGATACCAGAACGCTGTAAATTCCGAGCGGATAGTAGCGATAGTCAGCGCCGACGCCGCGCCTGTCAAAAGAATGGTATCCACGGCAAAGGATAACAATATGGCTATAGACGCTACCTGCGGAAAAAAGACGCGAACGGTGATAATCACGGACAGCAATCATATAATATTGTCCGCGCTGGATATAGAGCGCTTCAAATCTGACGCTGACACGGAGGAAAAAGTCTGAAGACTTTACGTTTTGCGCTTTGCTGAGTACGGTCAGCAATTTTGCTTCGCAAAACCTACAAAACTTGAAAGGAGAAATGCTTGCAAAGCAAGCATGGTAATAAAAATGGAAAAAGGTATACCGATAGTTATTTCCGCACCGTCCGGCTGCGGAAAGGATACGATACTTGAGCAGCTTTTCAAAATAAACGATAATTTGGTATATTCTGTATCCGCCACTACAAGAGCGCCGCGCGAGGGCGAGAAGGACGGCGAGAGCTATTATTTCCATACCCGCGACAGCTTTGAAAAGATGATAGAAAACCATGAGGTGTTGGAATATACCGAATACTGCGGCAATTACTACGGTACGCCTAAAAAATCGGTAGAGGATATGCTTGCCGCAGGAAAGGATGTTATCTTGAAGATAGAAGTCGAAGGCGCAATGAATATAAAAAAGATATTCGACGATTGCGTACTTATTTTTGTACTGCCGCCCTCGATATCCGAGCTTGAACGCAGACTTAGAAAGCGCGGCTCCGAGAGCGAGGAAACTATCGCCGCAAGGATAAAGCAGGCGCGTACCGAGCTTGAATATGCTGATAAATTCGATTATCTGGTGGTAAACGGCGAACTGGAAAAAGCCGTGCAGGACGTAAACGCCGTTATATTAGCGGAAAAGATGTCGGCAAAGCGTAATAACGCGCTGCTCGATTCGGTAAAAAATTCGTAAATGGATAAAGCAAACGTTCATGATATTACAAACACAGGAACGACTGTTTCTGTAGTAATAGATAAAGCGCTGTACAGCTTTGACAACACATACGATTATCTGGTTCCCAACGGATGCCGCCCCGCGGTCGGACAAAGGGTGATAGTCCCGTTCGGCAAGGGAGAAAAAAAGCGGGTAGGGTTGATAGTTTCGGTAAACGAAGCTATACCGAGCCAACCGCTCAAAGAGATATTCTGTTTGGTGGACGACGGCGTTATCCTTAACGAGGAAATGCTCGGACTGGTGCATTACCTCAAGGAAAATACCTTCTGCACTTATTTTGACGCGGTAAAAACTATACTGCCGGGCGGCATGGCGCTGAATATTACGGAAAAATACCGTATCAGTCCGGCATATCAAGCGGCTCCGGACAGCTTTTCGTTTACCGCAGAGCAGCAAAACGCCGTTGCTATGCTGCTTGCCTGCAAAAACGCTAGAGAACTTAACGACGCGGTAGAATACGGTTTTGACGAGAAGAACAAGAGGATATGCACCGAGCTTTGCGATATAGGCTTTCTGGAAAAGCTGGACGTTGTCAAGCGGCGCGTCGGAGATGAAACGCAGAAGAACGTTCGCCTTACCGAATATTACACAAGCGGCGAATACGTGCAAAACGGCGGCAAACCGCTGACGGCAAAGCAAAAAGCGGTGGAAAGAATGTTGTCCGACGGCGGCTGCGCTTCGGTAAGGGAGATATGCTACAACTGCTGCGTAACTCCGTCGGTGATAGATAATCTTGAAAAAAAGCACATCGTTGAATGCTTTGATAATGTTATCTCGCGCTCTCTTACGGCTAACGCTAAGCCGGTCAAAAATATCCGTGATATACGGCTTTCCGAGGAGCAGCGCAAGGCTTATGACGGGATAAGCGCGCTTGTTGACAGCGCAGAAGCAAAATGCGCTTTATTAAAGGGAGTTACCGGCAGCGGAAAGACCACCGTGTTTCTAAAGCTGATAGATCATGTGCTGTCGATAGGGAAAACGGCGCTTATGCTTGTCCCCGAAATAGCCCTTACTCCGCAGATGGTGAGCAGCTTTACCGACCTGTTCGGCAGTAAGGTCGCGGTGATACACAGCAATCTTTCTCTCGGAGTGCGCGCAGATGAGTATAAGCGCATTAAAAGCGGAGAAGCGAGGATAGTCGTAGGCACAAGGAGCGCGGTATTCGCTCCGCTGGATAATATCGGTATAATCGTCATAGACGAGGAGGGCGAGCATACTTATCGCTCGGAAAAAACGCCGAGGTATCACGCGCGGGATATCGCAAAGCAGCGCTGCTTTTATCATAACGCAACGTTACTGCTTGCGAGCGCGACGCCCTCGCTTGAAAGCATGTATCACGCCAAAACCGGCAAGTATTCCTTGTTTGAGATGAATACCAGATACAGCAAAGCTAAGCTGCCCGAAGTTTATATCGTCGATATGAAGACCGAAAACGAGCTCGGCAACCGCAGCAATTTCAGTATGGCGTTAGCGGACGGGATAAGAGAAAATCTCGCAAATGGCGAACAATCGATGCTGCTGCTAAACCGAAGAGGCTACCATACATATCTCAACTGCATTAAATGCGGCGAGGTATGCAGCTGCCCGAATTGCAGCATTCCTCTGACTTATCATAAGGCTAACGGCTCGCTTATCTGCCATTATTGCGGTTATACCGAGCGTTATACCGGTAAATGTAAAAAGTGCGGTTCAAAATTCATCTACAGCTCCGGGACCGGCACTCAGCGAATAGAAGTCGAGCTGGCTGAGCTGTTCCCGAACGCTCGTATACTCAGGATGGACGCGGATACGACCATGAGCAAAAGCGCTTATGAAAAGAATTTTGCGGCTTTTGCCAACGGAGAATACGATATAATGGTTGGTACTCAAATGATAGCAAAAGGGCTTGATTTTGAGAATGTAACGCTGGTAGGAGTTCTTCTGATAGATAAATCTCTTTACGCGGGGGATTATCTGGGCTATGAAAAGACCTTCTCGCTGATAACGCAGGTGGTCGGACGAAGCGGCCGCGGCAGTAAAAAGGGCAGAGCGTACCTTCAAACCTACACGCCGGAGCATTATGTGCTGAATTTGGCGGCGGCGCAGGATTACGACACTTTTTACCTACAGGAAACGGAAATACGAAAAGCGCTGCTATTCCCGCCGTACTGCGATATTTGCGTAGTAGGTTTTTCGGCGGCTGAGGAAAGCGTTTGCCAAAAGGGTGCAAATGATTTTCTCGGTATTCTTGCCGAAAAGCTGGAAAACACAGATATCCCGATACGTGTGTTAGGACCGTCAAAATGCTCGGTGGCGCGTATCAACGGCAAATATCGTTACAGAATAATCATAAAGTGCAAAAACAACCGGAAATTCAGGCAAATGATGCGCGAATGTCTGCTTTCGGCCTATGAAAAGCTTACGAAAGTGAGCTTTTACGCAGATATAAACGGAGAGATAAATTAAGAAAGGAATATAAGATGGCAAAACGAAACATTGTAAAACGCGGCGAGGATGTTCTTACCAAAAAATGCCGTGAGGTCACCGTGTTTGACGATAAGCTCTGGACGCTGCTGGACGATATGTACGAAACTATGAAAAGTGCTAACGGAGTAGGGCTTGCCGCTCCCCAGGTGGGAATACTCAGAAGAGTGGTAGTAGTTGACGTCGGCGACGCAAACGGCAAGATCGAGCTTGTAAATCCTGTAGTGGTTTCGATGAAAGGCAAGCAGTGCGAGCTTGAGGGCTGCCTGTCGGTGCCTGACCTGTGGGGCTACGTCGTAAGACCGTCAAAAGTCAAAGTAAAGGCGTTTGACCGTTACGGAAAAGAGTTTCAGATAGAGGGCGAAAAGCTGCTGGCGGTAGCGCTTTGCCATGAGATAGACCACCTCAACGGGATAATGTTTACCGATATAGCGGAAGAACTGCTCACCGGCTCCGAGCTGGAGGAAAGGAAAAAAGGCAGGTAATAAGCGCATAAGGAGAATATATGAATATAGTTTTTATGGGAACGCCGGATTTTGCCGTCAGCGCGCTGAAATCCATACACGGCAGACATAACGTACAGGCGGTGTTCACTCAGCCGGATAAACCGAAAAACCGAGGTAAAAAGATAGTTTTTTCTCCGGTAAAGCAAGCCGCGCTGGATGACGGCATAGAAATATATCAGCCTCTTTCGCTGAGAAAAGGCGATGACGCCGATAAAGCGTATGACGTTCTGCGGCAGCTTTCACCGGATTGTATCGTGGTCGCGGCATACGGACAGATATTGCCGGAGCGTATACTTTCGCTTCCAAAATTCGGCTGTATAAATATTCATGCGTCTTTACTGCCAAAATACAGAGGAGCGGCGCCGATACAGGCTTGTATAATAAACGGAGAAACGCAGTCGGGCGTTACCGTTATGATGATGGAAAAAGGGCTGGATACCGGCGATATGCTGATGAAAGGCACGGTGGATATCCCGCCGGAGATGACGGCGGGAGAGCTGCACGACAGCCTTGCCGCTCTTGGCGCCGATCTGATACTTAAAGTGCTGGATATGCTGCCCGACGGTATCACAGCCGAAAAGCAGGACGACTCGTTATCCTGCTATGCGCCGGTCATTTCCAAGGAAATGTGCAGGATAGATTTTTCACGATCTGCAAAAAACGTGTACAATTTTATCAGGGGAATGTCCCCCTCACCCTGTGCTTATACATTTTTGAACGGGAAGAGGCTGAAAGTGTATTTTGCATTACCAAGCGATATATCTTCCGATCTTCCCGCCGGAAGCGTCGCGGACAGCAAAGCCTTTGCGGTGGTTTGCGGCGACGGAAAATGTGTTAAGCTCGCCTCTGTACAGGGCGAGGGCGGAAAAAGAATGTCCGCCGAGGATTTTTTGCGCGGAAATCGTATCGATACGGGGATAATTCTGGGGGAATAGTGCATTTGACGAAAAGGAGCAGTTATGACAGATTTATGGGATTTATTGTTTGATCCGATCGCTCTGAAATTTTATTGCATATTAGGGGTTTTATTTTGTATGTCTATGTCCGCAAGGGTAAACTCTACCTTTGCAAGATATAATAACGTTGCAAGCTCCCGCGGTATACCCGCAAGCGAGATAGCGCGTCAGATACTTGACAGCAACGGCTTGTACGACGTCGATATCAGGCGTATAGCGGGCAATCTTACCGATAATTACGATCCGAGGAATAAGGTGGTTTCGCTTTCCTCAAAGGTATATGACAGCTGCTCGGTGGGAGCGATAGGAGTTGCCGCTCACGAGGTAGGTCACGCTATCCAGTATGCAACGGGCTACAAACCGATAAAGTTCAGGATGATGATACTTCCCGTGGCGCAGTTTGGCTCTAATGCGTGGGTATTTATTTTTATTCTGGGACTTATCCTGCATATGCCGTTATTGCAGGAGATAGGCTTTGCGCTGTTCTTCTTTATAGTGCTGTTTCAGCTTGTTACTCTGCCCGTGGAGTTTAACGCGAGCAGGCGCGCGATAAATACCATTGAATCGCAGGGGATACTTTTCGGTTCGGAGCTTACCGGCGCTAAAAAGACGCTCGGCGCCGCTGCTATGACTTACGTCGCGTCGGCGGCCTTGGCGTTTCTTCAGTTTATGCGGCTGGTAGTGTCCTCACGCAGAAGATGAGAAAGGAAGCGCTATGAAGACCGCAAGACAGATAACGCTGGATCTGCTTATCAGAATGGATCTTTCCGGTTCATATTCCAATATAATACTTGACAATGCGTTTTCTGCCGAAAAGCTGGACAAGCGCGACAAGGCTTTTGCCGCTGCTATGTTTTACGGAGTGCTGGAAAGGCGCATGACGCTGGATTATCTTATAAGATACTATTCCAGTCTGGAATTTGACCGTATGTCTCCCAAAATAATACAGATAATGAGAATGGGCTTTTATCAGCTTTTATATATGGATTCCGTGCCGGACAGCGCCGCTGTGGACGAATCGGTCAAGCTGGCGGATTACATAGGAAGAAGCGTGGCAAAGAGCTTTATCAACGCGGTGCTCAGAAATTTTATCCGCGACGGTAAAGCGATAGATTATAAAGACCTTGACAAAGAGGGAAAGCTCTCTATAGAATATTCCTGCCCGAAGTGGCTGGTAAAAAAGTGGGATCGCGAGCTCGGAGAGGAAAAAACGCTGGTAATGCTGCGCGCGTCATTTGGCAGACCGCCGATATATGCGCGAGTCAATACATTTCGATTTACTACCGACAAGGTCATCGAGCAGCTTCATGCCGAGGGAATAGACGCTTATAAAAACGCGCTGCTGGAGGACTGTATCGAGCTTTCCAATACGCGTTCCATCGAAACGAGCACCGCCTTTCGCAAGGGAATGTTCCATATACAGGATATATCCTCGCAGCTTTGCTGCCGTATAATTTCGCCGGTATTTAATGAAACTGTCGTTGACCTGTGCGCTTCTCCCGGAGGGAAGAGCTTTACCTGCGCTCAGATGATGCACAATCGCGGAAAGGTGTTTAGTTACGACCTTTACGACGGAAAGGTAGACGTTATAAGAAACGGCGCAAAGCGGCTCGGGCTGACTATCATTTCCGCCGCGGAAAACGACGCGCAGAAATTCTCGCCCGATATACCGCAGGCGGACAAGGTCATCTGCGACGTGCCGTGTTCGGGGTTGGGAGTTATAAGAAGAAAACCCGAGATAAAATACAAACCGATGAAGAGCCTTGAGGAGCTGCCTAAAACTCAGCGCAGAATAATAGATACCGCCGCAGGCTATGTAAAAAAAGGCGGCACGCTTATATATTCCACCTGCACGGTAA
This sequence comes from uncultured Ruminiclostridium sp., assembly GCA_947630685.1. Taxonomy (GTDB): domain Bacteria; phylum Bacillota; class Clostridia; order Oscillospirales; family Ruminococcaceae; genus Ruminiclostridium_E. The sequence continues at coordinate 7,315 of CANRII010000021.1, forward strand.
ACAGGGATGAAAACGAAAACGTGGTGGAGGATTTTCTTAAAGAGCATAAGGAATTTGTTTCGGTAGTAGTACCTACGGGGATAAAAATGCTCGAGGACGGATATATGCGCACGATGCTGCCGTCGGATCTGAACGGCGACGGATTTTTCACCGCTACGCTGCGCAAAGTCGAATAAGTGAAGGGCTTTATATGGAAAAAATAGATATATTGTCGCTTACCTTGGAGGAGTTGGAAGCCGAGCTTGTCCGGATGGGTGAGCAGAAATTTCGCGCGGCACAGATATATAAGTGGTTACACGAGAAAAAAATTCAAGATTTTTCCAAAATGACCAATATTTCTGCACAAATAAAATCAAAAATCGAAGATAAATTTTGGATAAATTCAATAAAAATTCAAAAAAGACTTGTATCTGATATAGATAATACTGTAAAATATCTATATAGGCTGTCTGACGGAGAAATGGTAGAAACCGTTTTAATGGAATACAAGCACGGCAACAGTATATGTATATCCAGTCAGGTCGGCTGCAAGATGCAATGCGAATTTTGTGCGTCTACTAAAGCGGGATATGTTAGAAATCTCCTGCCGTCGGAGATGCTGCTGCAAATATACGAGAGCGAACGTGACAGCGGGAGAAAGATAAACCATGTCGTGCTTATGGGAATAGGGGAACCGCTGGATAATTTTGATAACGTAGTTAAATTTCTGCGCTTAGCGGAAGAAAAGCCGGATCTCAGCCTAAGGCACATCTCGCTTTCTACATGCGGACTTGTGGAAAGAATATATCAGCTTGCCGAGCTTAAGCTGGGGATAACCCTTTCGGTCTCGCTGCACGCGCCTACCGACGAGGTACGCAGCAGGATAATGCCGATAAATCGGAGATATAACATTGCCGAGCTTATGAAGGCATGCAAGTATTATTTTGAGACTACCGGGCGCAGAATAAGCTATGAATTTGCGCTTATAGACGGCGTGAACGATGATAAAGAAACTGCCGACGCGCTGATAGCTCTGCTCAAAGGGCAGAACTGCCATGTTAATCTTATACCGGTAAACGCAATAAAGGACGGCGTATTTTCCCGCAGCAAATCGGTGGAGAGCTTTAAGAATATGCTGTGCAGCGGCGGGATAAACGCTACGGTAAGGCGCACCTTAGGCGCGGATATCAACGCCGCATGCGGTCAGCTCAGGCGGGACGAGCAGTATTAATACTGTTAAGGAGAATCCTTGATGAAGGTTTATGCAAAAACAGATATAGGGAATACACGCGAGGAGAATCAGGACTGCGTCTGGACAGGCGAGCTTGAGGGCGAGGCTGCGGCGGTCATTCTCTGCGACGGTATGGGCGGAGAAAACGCCGGAGGTTACGCCAGCAGCGCCACGGTGGATTTTATCAAAGACCGTTTGATAAAGGGCTTTCGCAGCGATATCACCCGTAATCAGATAAGAAATCTGCTTATCACCTCTGTTACCGGGGCAAACAGCGTTTTATTCGATACCGCGTCATCGGATCATGACAAATTCGGAATGGGTACGACCTGTGTTGCGGGTATAATATTTAATGAGCGCGCTTATATCATAAACGTCGGCGACAGCAGATGTTATTTTTTCTACGATGACAATATGCAGCAGATAACCAAGGATCATACCTACATACGCCGGCTTATCGAAAAGGGCGTTATTACTTATGAAGAAAGCAAGACTCACCCGGAGCGCAACAGGATAACCAAGGCGGTCGGTGTAGCGCCTTCCTTGACGCCGGATTATTTTGAACTGGACGTCAAGAAAAACGATTTGCTTTTGTTTTGCTCGGACGGACTCAGCTCTTATGCGGAGGATATAGAGATAGCCAAGGTCGTCGCCAAGACCGCGGTATCTCAATGCTGTGAAAAGCTGATAGATTACGTCAATAAACACGGCGGCAGAGATAATGTAACTGTAGCTGTTGTTTCAATATAATAATTGTGCGGCGGCGCCGCTTAAATACGCTGACGATTTACCGTGCGGGTCGTCGGTTCAGATATGTAAATATCTGATATAAGCACGGAGAAACGGTGGTATTATGGAGAACAACATGGATAATATGATCGGAAAAAGGCTTGACGGAAGGTATGAGCTTATCGAGCTGATAGGTGCGGGCGGAATGGCCGACATCTACAAAGCAAGGGATATAACCGAGGATAAGACCGTAGCCGTCAAGATACTTAAAAATGAGTTTGCCGGAAGCGAGGATTTTTTGCGGCGTTTCAGAAACGAGTCAAAAGCTATCGCGCTGCTTTCTCATCCTAACATCGTAAAAATATTCGATGTAGGCTTCAGCGACCAGGTGCAGTATATCGTCATGGAGTACATAGATGGTATAACCCTGACCGAGTATATCAAGCTCCAGGGCGTGCTGAAATGGAAAGACGCCGTATTTTTCACTATTCAGATACTGCGAGCGTTACAGCATGCGCACGACCGCGGTATAGTTCATCGTGATATAAAATCCTCAAATGTCATGATGCTGCCGGACGGAACGATCAAGGTCATGGACTTCGGTATCGCGCGTTTCAACCGCGAAACCGACAAAACTCTGTCCGAAAAGGCGATAGGCTCGGTGCATTATATTTCACCGGAGCAGGCAAGAGGCGAGATGACCGACGAAAAGAGCGATATTTATTCCGTCGGCGTAATGCTTTATGAAATGCTGACCGGTCAAAAGCCGTTTGACGGCGAAACTCCGGTATCTATAGCTCTCCAGCATATGCAGGCAACTCCTAAGATGCCCAGAGAAATAAACCCCGCTATACCCGAGGGGCTGGAGGAAATAACCCTCAAGGCTATGCAGAAAGAGCCGTCGCAGCGTTACCAGACTGCCGGCGAGATGATAAGCGATATAGAGGAATTTAAGAAAGACCCCAGCATAGTTTTTGAGTATAAATATCTCACCTCCGATGAAACTACAAAATACTTTGATAAGGTAACGCCCGAGTCGGAACAGCAGGAGGAGATCCTGCCGTCCGACGATGAACAGTCGGAAGAGGATATTTACGACGATGATGATGACGACGAAGTAGAGGAAAGGCGTTCGCCGCTGCTGCCGATACTGTTCGCGGTAGCGTCGGTATTCGTGATAATGACCGCATGGCTGATATTCACGATAGTTACCGGAAGTATCCCCAACACCAGCGGAAACGAAGACGAAATGACCATGCCCTCGCTCATCAATCTTACGATAGATGAGGTAAAGGAAGAGTATCCCGAGCTCCAGCTCAATATTGAAAGAGAGTATTCCACGGAGTACGCCGAAAACGTCATAATGGATCAGGAAACGCCGACGGGACGTACTATCAAGAAAAATTCCATTATAAACGTGACCGTCAGCGACGGACCTAAGGAAGTAGAGATACGCGATTTCAGCAATCTGAGAAGTGAGGACGCTGTTCAGTCGCTTACAAAGGATAAGCTGAAAGCTAAAATCGTAAACGTCGAGGACGACGAGGTCGCCGAGGGTTATGTTATACGTACTGATCCGCCCGCGCACACTACGGTGGATCAGGGCACCGAGGTAAAGGTATACGTCAGCCAGGGAAGCGCCGATAAGCCTGTAAACGTTCCTAAATTCGTAGAAATGACCATTGAAGAGGCACGTGAAGAGGCCGATAAGAAGCATCTTAAGCTGGTAGAGGAAGAGCAGCCCTCCAACGAATACGAAGAAGGCATTATATTTAAGCAGGATCCCGCGCCGAACTCGGTAGTAAACCAGAATTCCGAGGTCAAGGTAATAGTAAGCAACGGCGAAAGCGTAACGCTTGAAAGCGAAATATCCGTTGAACTTCCCGCAGACGCAGCAAATACCGGAACATTCCTGTTCGAGTATTATAAGGACGGTATGAAGGTCAAGGAAGAAAGCCGCGACATGATAGCGAACGCTGGTACTACCATCTCCTGGAAGGTGAGCGGTTCCGAGGAAACACGCTATAAGATAGTTGTTACCAACGCCGCAGACGATTCGCTCCAGGGTACGCTGCTTGAAGTAGTGATAGATTACAGCGACGATCCGCCGGTCCAGAATGTAATAGAGGAAAATACCGGAATATTTGAAGAACTGCGGTATACGCCTCCCGAGACCGATCCGCCTGTAACTGATCCGCCGGCTACAGAGCCTAAGCCCGTAACCACACCGGCGCCTCCGATAGTGACTTCTACGCCGCCTCCGCAGCCGCCCGCTACAACACCCGCGCCCGAGACTCCTCCCGCGACGGACAGCACTCCGGAGGAAAGCGACGTACAGGAGCCCGCTCCATCTGAAGCGGAATGATTCGGAGAATATCAAATTGAGTGTAATAACACATAAAGGCATAATAACGAAAGCTGTCGGGGGTAACTACGATGTAGTCACCTCCGACGGTGTTATATGCTGCACGGCACGCGGAATATTCCGCAAAAATAAAATATCGCCCTGTGTCGGCGACAACGTAACGGTAGAAACAGACGAATCATCTCAGCCGGTCATCACCGATATAGGCGAAAGAAAAAACCATATTATTCGCCCGCCGCTTTCTAATCTTGATTGCGCGCTTATCGTTGTTTCCGCAGCAGAGCCTGCTCCTAACGCGTATGTCACCGATAAGCTCATCTCCATTTTTGAAAGCAAGGAAATAGAGCCGATACTTGTCATTACCAAAAACGATATATACAGCTGCGAAGAATTTGCGGACATTTACCGCTCCAGCGGATTCAAGGTAATATACAGCGACGAAAGCGGCAGAGGACACGACGAAGTGATCGCGGCTGTATCGGGAAAGCTCTCCGCTCTGGTGGGAAATTCCGGCGTCGGAAAATCCAGCCTGATGAACAGGATATTTCCCGAACTGAAATTCGATACCGCACAGATAAGCAAAAAACTCGGTCGCGGCAGACATACTACCAGAAGCGCCGAATTATATGCGCTGCCCTGCGGAGGATATATAGCGGATACTCCCGGTTTTTCCACCGTTGAGGTCAGCCGTTACGGATATGTGGATAAGTCGCAGCTGCAATATACTTTTCGGGAATTTTCCGAATATATCGGTCGATGTCGGTACAATGACTGCGTACATCTTAAAGAAACGGGCTGCGCTGTCACCGAGGCGGTAAACTCGGGGAAAATAAGTCGTTCCCGTTATAATTCTTACGTCAGAATGTATGAGGAAAGCAAAGAGCTGAACGAGTGGGACTTCAAGCAATAGTTTTTAAGGAGGAAATGCCGTCAGGCTAAAAACATGAAAAGTTGTTTTATTATATGCGGCGGTCCGGAAAGCATAAGCAGCGTAAATATCCCGGCAAACAGCTTTGTTATCTGCGCCGACAGCGGGTATGACAAGGCGTTGTCCGTCGGTATTGCGCCAAGCCTGCTTATAGGGGATTTTGACAGTATTTCGCTCATGCCGGATAATAATAACGCTACCGAGATAATAAAAGCGCCGGCACATAAGGATCAGACCGATACGCTGCTGGCGGTTACAGAAGCCGCCGACCGCGGATTTACCGATATTACGCTGGTCGGAGCCTGCATGGGCAGAACGGATCATCTTATTGCTAACCTACAAACGCTTAAATATCTTTCACATAACGGACTTACCGGCAGGATATGCGGCGACAGCACCGACGCGTTTTTCCTAAAAGACGGCAAAACGGAAATTGCGCCGGATAAGTCAAGGTATCTTTCCGTTTTTGCAATATCCGAGGAATGCGAGATAAGCATAGAAAACGCGGAATATCCGCTTGACCATTACAAAATGTCGGATTTTTATCCTATAGGGGTCAGCAACGAATTTACCGATAAGCCTTGTATTATCACGGTGCATAAGGGTGAAGCGACAATTTTAACGGTAAAAAAGTAACCAAATTTCTTCCCGATGAATAAAGTGTAGTAAACTTAAATTCGTCGGAGGGAACAATGAGACGCCGAAATCACCGCAAAAATTTTATACCGGCTATCATATTGGCTTGTGTAGGTATCATTATCTGCATTACATATCTCTCCGCCGAAGTGCTGCTGCTTGTGTTGGCGGTGGCGCTGATAGCTTTAGGCGTATGGCTGCTGTTCTGCGGCTGATGAAAGAGAGGTACATAATGAAGATCGTTGTATGGAAAAGCCCTAAGTTTTTGGCGGGATTTTTAAGATTTTTCTTCAAGATCAAAAAGACGGAAACCTGAATAAAAGTCGAAAAGTATCTGCCTGTGTCGAAACGGGCAGATATTTTCGGTATATCGCCATCGGTAACGGCTAATTTTTTTGAAAAAAAGCTTGACAAAACGCTAATGTTATGATATACTAATAAGGCGTTGAGAAAACGCTTAGTATCGCGGGGTGGAGCAGGGGTAGCTCGTCGGGCTCATAACCCGAAGGTCGTTGGTTCAAATCCAGCTCCCGCAACCAAATTATAAAATTATACCCGCAATCGGCTTGCTTAAAGCCATTTGCGGGTATAAATCTTTATTATGAAACTTCCTCTATAGTCGTTTGACTTAGGGGAAGTTTTTTTATATCAAAAATGCGGTTACATTCAAAATTCAGCTTCTACTTTTATCCGTTAAACCGCCGGGGTATTTTCTGTACGACAGCAGAATAAACGTCATAGCAAGTATGCAGACGGCTGCTATGGGGTTTTGTATAAGTACGCCGGGCGTATAAATACTTCCGGTTTGTATAGCGGGGGAATAGCCGGTCGCCGCTGTCAGCAAAAAGCATATCCCGCCGGAAAGCAGCGCCGATACAGCGCGAGCCGCGATGAATTTACCCACATTCAGCTTATGATCGCACAGCGTTATTACCTGAAAGATAACGCATAACCCGCCGAAAGAGATAAGCGCCGCCGCTATCGGCAGCGGGAGCAGCGCGCCGGAATTTTTAATGTTCGTAACCTCCCATACGCTCATTAAAATCGTATTTATTATTTTTCCGTCGGTCATATCATAACCGACGCAGCGTATCAATTCCGGTACGGTATTAAAAAGTATCATAGACAAGCAGACCGCAAGCAGCGCATATCCTGTCGACATAAGGCTGCTTTTTACCGTAGCAACGCCTAGCTCCAAAGAATTTCGGCTGACATGGCGCTGTTGGGGGAATTTTCGCGTAAAAAATATCGCCATGATGAAATTCGACAAAAGGCAGGAAATAAAAATAAGCATACCGGCAAGAGCGCTGTTGTATACCGTAAGTCCTACCATTCCCACTATAAACGCAGGACCGCTGTTGTAGCAAAAGAACGAGCATTTTTCGGAAATTTCGTTATAATTATTATTTTGCGCAATTAACGTGCTTATCAGCCGAACGCCTACGGGGTATCCCGCTATCTGGCTCATCATGAATACGCTGAACATCCGGCTGTCCAGCCTGATAACGCGGCGAAATATGTACCAAAGCGGCTTAAATATAAGGTCGCCAAGTCCGCTTTGGGTCAGCATGGTGCATAATACCATATATCCGAACAGCGACGGTATAAGAGAATTAAGACAAACGCCGGTGCAGGATATAACCGCCTGTGAAACGCCTTTGCTGTCCAGAATAAGCATTATCGCCATGATTATACTGAGCGCGGCAAGCAGAGATATTTTGAGTTTATCCTTTATCTTCATATCATCATTCCTTATTCTTTTTTGACTGTACTTGCATATAAATTATATGAAAGGACGGTGGAAAAATGAACGTAAATAACCTTGCAATGAAATTTGAGAGTTTTAAGAATATAATAAAAAATCACTCTTATCTTTCCCTTGAGGACAACAAGTCGCTTTCGATAGAATACGTCCGAGAGGTTTTACTGCTGGAGGAAAACGTTATAAAGCTGAGGCTGGCAAAAAACACCGTAAAGATAATAGGTCTTGACCTGTCTATGACGAATTTTTCATACGACGGCGTAAAGATCTTCGGTTCTATCGAATCCGTGACCTTCGAGTGACCGTGACAAGAAAGGAAAGATAGCTTTGAAAAAAAGGAAAACCAAAATAAGTATCGGATATGTCAGATTTGAATGTTTGGGAGGATTTCAGGAAAAATTTATAAGCGACCTTATAAAAGAGAATATACAGCTTTTTGAAATAAAGCAGGAAAAGGGCAAGCTCAGCGCGTTGGCTTATCCGAAGGATTACGAATTTATAGCGCGTACCGCCGTAAAAAACAAGGTGAGGATAAAAGCCGAAGAACGCAGGGGGATATATTTCTTTCTGCGCAGATACAGAAAACGCTGGGGTCTGATAGTCGGCGGATTCTGCGGGCTTGCTTTGATACTTATAATGTCACAGTTTGTTTGGGATATCAGGGTAAGCGGAAATGTAACGGTATCCGAAAACGAGATACTGAATGTTCTCCAAAAGGAGGGGCTAAGCCCGGGCGTAGGTAAATTCAGCTTCGATACCAGAATATGTGAGCTAAGTACTGAAAACGCTATTGAAGAGCTGTCCTGGATAAGTGTGGAAAGAGAGGGCAGCAGGGTATATGTAAAGGTGGGCGAGGCTGTCCGAAACGAAGAGCCGGATATACCTGTCGATACTCCCTGCAATATCATCGCCGACTGTGAGGGACAGCTTATAAGCGCTATAGTACATCGCGGAAAGCTGATGACAAACGTCGGCAGCGGTGTAAGAAAGGGTCAGGTGCTTGTCAGCGGAACGGTAAACGACAACGGCGGACATATAGTATATGTGCATTCGGACGGAGAATTTATAATAAGAACGGAACAGACCGAAAAATTTTATCTTCCGTTCAAAACAAACGAGCGCATCGAAACAGGAGAAAAACTGTACAATTCCTATTTCATGATAGGCGGTTTTTCCTTTCCTATACCGTGGGAGAGCTGCGCCGCGCCGGAAAGCGATCACAGCTATAATGAAGAAACTTATAATATAAGCTTTTTCGGGCTTAATACTCCGTTCAAAATAAGAAAAGGCACATATACCTGCTATTCATCTGAAGAAGTAACGTACACTAACCGCGACCTTACCGAGCGTTTGGAAGAAGAAAAGGAGAATTTTGAAAAGAATTTTCTTTCCGACGCAAAAATCATTTCCGCAGATAAGACTTTTTCTACAGACGAAAGCGGTATGACTCTGACGGTAAAATATATGCTGGACAAGAGCTTCGGCGAAAAACAGCGTATAAGCATAACCTACGATCAGAATACATGACGGCAAGTTCATAAAATTATGCGCCGACTTATTGAAAAACGGGGTAAAATGTGGTATACTGTTGTTTAAGAGCATTTCTGCGGTCTACAGGCTGCATTCTTAAACGAAAGGACAGTATATGACGGAAAAGACGCTTTCTTTGCAGGATATTGGATTGATGCACGATATTTTCGGCGATTTTGATGAAAATATCAACATTATACAAAAAGAATACAAGGTGTCCGTTTTCAGCAGAGGCGACGAAATAAAAGTACGCGGAGAAGAAAATGCGGCAAGCAAGGCGATAGAGGTGCTTAACGCGCTGATAGAGCTTGCCGGTAAAAAAGAACCTATAACCGACCAAAGAGTAAGATACGCGATATCTATGGTGAACGACGGCGCGGGAGAGCAAATAAGCAATATCTCCTCCGACTGCGTCTGCATAACGCATACCGGAAAGCCGGTAAAGCCGAAGACCGTCGGTCAAAGCAAATATGTAAACAGCATAAAGAAAAACACGATAGTTTTCGGGATAGGCCCCGCCGGCACCGGAAAAACTTATCTTGCGGTAGCGCTGGCAGTAAGGGCGTTCAAGGCGCACGAGGTGCAGCGTATCATACTCACTCGTCCGGCTGTAGAGGCGGGGGAAAAGCTGGGATTCCTCCCGGGCGATCTGCAAAACAAGGTAGACCCGTATTTAAGGCCGCTGTACGACGCTCTGTTCGATATGATGGGAAGCGAGGCGTTCCAAAGAAATATGGAACGCGGACTTATCGAAGTCGCACCGCTTGCGTATATGCGCGGACGTACATTGGACGACAGCTTTGTTATACTGGACGAAGCGCAAAATACCACGCCGGAACAAATGAAGATGTTTTTAACGCGTCTGGGCTTTAACAGCAAAATGGTGATAACCGGAGATATTACCCAGATAGATCTGCCGGACGCAAGGCGTTCGGGGCTGGTCGAGGCGGTCAAGGTGCTGAAAAACGTTGAAGATATAGATATCCTGCGTTTTTCGGAAAAGGACGTTGTACGTCATCGCCTGGTGCAGAGCATTGTGCGCGCATACGAGGAATACAATGAGAAAAAACGCAGGGACATCAAAAGCTGAAAAGGACGGTAAAAGAAAATGATCCATGTTTATATGAGCTTCAGAAACGACCAGAAGGTAATAGAGCTTCCCAAGGGGCTGCGTACCGTTATCCGCCGCTGCGTAGCGGCAACGCTCAAAGAAACCGGATATGACGGAGATTGGGACGTATCGGTCACATTGGTAGACAACGAGCAGATCAAAAAGCTCAACAAGCAGTTTCGCGGAAAGAATAAGGTCACGGACGTTATCTCCTTTCCCATGGGAGCGTACGACTATTACGACATAAATCCCGAAAACGGTGCAAAAATGCTCGGCGATATTCTTATTTCGCTTGAAAAAGCTCACGCGCAGGCGATAGAATACGGACATTCGATTTTCCGCGAGGTGGCGTTTTTAGCTACGCATTCCACCCTGCACCTGCTCGGATACGTCCATGAAAACGAACCTCAGGGCGAGATAATCATGAACGACCTTCAGGAACGGATACTGAACAAGCTCAATATTAAACGTCCCGAGATAGACGGTAAATGATGGATTTTTTTGTAAAGCTCGCTCACAGCTTTAAGTATGCCGCGCGCGGTATCGCGTTTTGCGTCAGTCACGAAACCAATCTGCGCATCCATATCGTCGCGGTAATCGTAGTGCTGTTTGCGTCACAGTTTTATGATCTGTCGCGGGCAGAGGTTATACTGCTGATACTTACCTGCCTTATCGTGATAGTGACCGAAATGCTCAACACCGCGATAGAGGTAGTGATAGACAAGGTATCTCCGGGGTACTCGGCGCTGGCAAAGGCCGGAAAGGACATCGCCGCGGGCGCGGTAATGATATCCTCTATAGCGGCGGTGATAATTGCGATAATAATATTCTGGGATATCGACAGATTTGTCATGATATTCAGATTCCTCACGCAGGATATCTGGCATATATCCATGTGCGTCGCGTCGCTGTGCGTGTTTTATCTGTTTGTGACGAGCGGAAAGAAAAGGAAAATAAAAGGGAAGAAAGATAAATGAATACTAAATCTGCATTTATTGCGGTCACCGGACGGCCTAACGCCGGTAAATCCTCGCTGGTAAACCTTCTGGTAGGGGAAAAGGTGGCTATTGTCAGCGAAAAGCCGCAGACCACGCGCACGCGTATAAACGGTGTGCTTACCAAGGGAGAAACACAATATGTGTTTATAGATACTCCCGGCATGCACAAATCGAGAAACAAGCTGTCGGATAATATGGTGCGTTCCATAAAAGACAGCATGGACGACGTCGACGTTATTATTTTAATGACCGACGCGACGAAAAAGCTGTCGCAAAACGAGCGCACGCTTATCGAGAGCTTTAAGACGCGCGGAACAGACGTTATCCTGCTTATTAATAAGGTCGATCTGATAAAGGACAAGACCGCGCTGCTTGGAATGATAGAGGAATACCGGGCGCTGTACGACTTCAAAGAGATAATCCCCATAAGCGTACAAGAGCAGATAAATACCGAAGAAATAATGCCGGTGCTGGAAAAGTATGCAAAGCCCGGCCCGCATTATTTTGACGACGACCTTCCTACCGACCAGCCGGAAAAGGTATGGCTGGCGGAGCTGGTGCGGGAAAAAATAATGCGCAATATGCAGGACGAGATACCGCACGGCACCGCAGTATATATAGAAAGCCTTGAGATGCGCAAAAACCGCAGCGGTAAAGATATCGCCGACGTAAGCGCCGTGATACTCTGCGAAAAAGAATCTCATAAAGGCATGATAATAGGCCGTCAGGGAGCAATGCTGAAAAAAATAGGCTCTCTTGCAAGGCAGGAGATGGAAGAGTATTTCGACTGCAAGGTAAATATGCAGCTTTGGGTAAAGGTAAGAGAGGATTGGCGCAATAAAGAATCTGTCATAGCCGATCTGGGACTCAAAGCTGACTGACGTTTTTGAAAGGGTTTGCTATGCTTGTTACTGTAAAGGGTATTGTTATCGGGCGCAGAGAAATAGGCGATAACCATTGTTTTCTTGATGTGTTCACCGATAAGCTGGGTATGGTAGAGGTAATGGCGCACGGAGTAAAAAAGATGGGCAGCAGAAATTCCGCGGCAGCTTCGATGTTCAGCTATGCCGAATTTTGCCTTAATAAGAAAGAATCCGGCAGTTACACGATAAACAGTACCGAACCTATCTATAATTTTTACGGCATAGCAAATAGTATAGAGGCTTTTTCGCTGGCGGTATATTTTGCCGATCTGATAAAATACTGCGCTACCTCCGAAGAAGACCACAGCGAGCTTCTGAGATTCGTCTGCATGACATTTTATCAATTGGAGCTGGGAAAAATACCCTGCGATTTTATTAAGTCGATATTTGAGTTCCGTTTTATAACACATATAGGATTTATGCCGGATCTGCGCGCCTGCAAGGAGTGTATCTGCTATACCCATCCGAAAATGTATTTTTTGCCGAACGAAGGCATTTTGTTGTGCGACGACTGCTACCACACCGTCAATTACGCCCGCGGAAAAGACGCGTTTGAGATAGACGAAACTATGCTGTATATCATTAGATATGTAGCATACAGCGATAATGAAAAGCTGTTTAAGTTCAGGATATCGCAAACATACGCGGAAAATTTCGATAAAATAACCGAGTATTATATACACTCACGATTAGACAGGACGTTTGACTCTCTGAAATACTACAGAAGCATAAAGTTAGAGTTCTGAAACAATACAGCAAGGATATTTTTATGAGAAAAGAATACTATAAACTGGAGCTGGACAAGATACTGGCTCTTTTATCAAATCATGCGGTATGTGACGCATGTAAAGAAAAAATATTGAAGATAAAGCCGTTTTCCGATATCGACGAGGTGAAAATCGAGATAAAAAAGACGGACGACGCGTTCACATTGTCGTCAAAATTCGGTACGCCGAGATTTTTTAATATAAAGGATATCTGTTTCTCGGCGAAAAGAGCGTCGCAGGGCGCGTCATTGTCGCTGCGGGAGCTTTTGGATATCGGGCTGGTACTGCGTGAGGCGGACGGCTTGCTTAGCTGGTATGACCAGTGCAGCGGTACGGAAACGCTGCTGTCGGAGTATTTTGAATGTATAACGGCAAACAAAAGACTGGAAAGCGAGATATCCACGGCGATAATCTCGGAGGAGGAGCTTTCCGACAACGCAAGCGAGGAGCTTGCAAGGATACGGCGCACTATACGCAAGAAAAGTCTGTCGGTCAGAGAACATCTGGACAAGCTGTTAAAAAGCTCGGAAAAGCGGAAATATTTGCAGGAAAGCCTTGTCACCATGCGCGACGGGCGGTTTGTAGTACCGGTAAAGACAGAGTACAAGAGTGAAATAAGCGGACTTGTACATGATTCGTCCTCAAGCGGCGCGACGTTGTTCATCGAGCCGATGAGCGTCGTTGAGGCAAACAACGAAATACGAGTGTTGCAATCGCGCGAGCAAGAAGAGATAGAGCGCATTATCCGCGAGATGTCCGAAAAAGTCGGAGAATTTGCCGAACAGCTTATCTCGGACTATAACAACCTTATCATGCTTGAGGTCTACTTTGCCAAAGCAAATTACGGAGCGGCGATAAAAGGCTCGGTGCCGGTAATTACCGAAGAACCCTGCTTTGAGCTTAAGAAAGCGCGCCACCCGCTTATTGACAAAGATAAAGTAGTACCGGTCGATCTGACTTTGGGCAGGGAATATACCTCGCTTATCGTGACGGGTCCTAATACCGGCGGCAAGACCGTATCGCTGAAAACCGCCGGACTGCTTATCCTTATGGCAATGTGCGGTATGATGATACCCGCTGCGGAAAACAGCACGATAGGCATGTTCGGCCGGATATATGTCGATATCGGCGACGAACAGAGCATAGAGCAGGATCTTTCGACGTTCTCCTCACATATCAATAACATAGTGGGAATATTAAGGACAGCCGGGGAAGATTCGCTGGTGCTGCTGGACGAGCTCGGCTCCGGCACCGACCCGGTAGAGGGCTCCGCGCTGGCGGTAAGCGTACTCAGAGAATTACAGCGCAGAGGATGCCGCGTAATGGCAACTACGCATTATCAGGAGGTCAAGCTGTTTGCGTTAGAAACAGACGGCGTGGAAAACGCCTGCTGCGAATTTGACGTAGATACCTTGCAGCCTACCTATAAGCTGATAATCGGCGTACCCGGTAAATCAAACGCCTTTGCTATCTCCTCAAGGCTCGGCATGAGCGACGATATAATAAACGAAGCGCGAGGTCTTGTAAGCAGCGAAAATCTTAGGTTTGAACGCGCTGTTGAGGCTTTGGAAAAGACACGCACCGAGCTTGAACAGGTCAAAGCCGCCGCCGAGGAGGACGCCCGCAAGGCAAAGGAGCTTACCGCACAGCTTGAGGCTCAGCGCGAGCGGCTGGAAAGCGAAAAGGAAAAGGAGCTTCAGGCGGTAAGGAACAAGGCTATGAGCATAATCGAGCAGGTGCGCTTTGAGGGCGATCTGCTGCTTGAAGACCTTGAAAAACTGCGCAAGGAAAAGGAAAGCGAGGATTTTTCCGCAAGGGTAAAGGGAGCAAAATGGCGTATAGGCTCTGCGGTAAATAAAATGTACGATACCGCAAATCCCGTAAGCGGCAAAAAACTCGAGCAATATGTGCTGCCGCGCCCGCTCAAAATAGGCGATACGGTGCGGCTCGCCGACCTTGACAGCGAAGGAACGCTCATAAGGCTTCCGGACGCGAAAAATATCTGCTTTGTGCAGATAGGTACGATGAAGACCAAGACAAAGCTGGAAAATCTCAGATTGATAGAGAAAAAGCCGGACAGCAAAAAACAGCAGTCGGGCAAGGTCAACAAAAGTATTGAAAGCAATTTCACCCGCAAGACCTCCATGGAGCTGGATATTCGCGGCATGATGGGCGACGAGGGAGTAATGGAGGTAGACAGATTTATCGACAGCTGTCTTATCAGCGGTATATCGGTGGTCACTATAATCCACGGAAAAGGCACAGGAGCGCTGAGAAACGCCGTACAGCAGTATCTCCGCCGTAATCCTCATGTAAAAAAATTCCGCGATGGAGCATACGGCGAGGGAGAGATGGGGGTAACGGTCGCGGAACTCGGCTAATTATCAAGATACGAAAGTTAAGACGAAATTTGTATAGCAAGTTTCGTCTTATTTTTTATGACATTTGTCATGCTATTTTGTTTTATTTGTAACTTCCAACCGGTGTGCAAATATGTTAAAATATTTACATCAGCTAAGAAAGGAATATGTAAAATGGCTTTTGTAAAGGTTGACAATCTTATAAAGAATTACGGCAGCTTCTGCGCGGTGGACAGCCTCAGCTTTGAGGTAGAGCAGGGGGAGATTTTCGGACTGCTCGGGCCTAACGGCGCGGGAAAATCCACAACTATCAATATTATTACCACGCTAGACGAGCAAAACAGCGGCACGGTCACGGTAAACGGCTACGATACGGTAAAGCAGCGTGCCGAGGTACGCAAAATAATAGGCACCGTACCGCAGGATATCGCGCTGTATCCGTTTTTATCCGCTATCGAGAACGTTAAATTCTTTGCGTCGCTTTACGGACTTAAGGGTAAGGAACTGGAGGAAAGCGCGATGCGTGCGCTGGAATTTACCGGACTGTCCGAACATGCAAAGCTAAAGGCAAAGAAAATGTCCGGCGGTATGAAACGCAGGCTGAATATTGCCTGCGGGATAGCTCATCATCCTAAGCTGATAGTTATGGACGAACCCACCGTAGGAGTCGACGCTCAGTCGCGCGAGCATATACTTAACGCTATCACGCTGCTAAGAGATAAGGGCGCTACCGTTATCTACACCTCGCATTATATGCACGAGGTAGAGGAGATCTGCGATAGAATGGCGATAATCGACCACGGCAGACTGGTGGCGCAGGGCACCGAAAAAGAACTGGTATCAATGATAACCGACAGCAAAACGATAACCGTCACAACACGGTTCCCACACGGATTTGACCACAACGGCTTTACCGAACAGCTTAAGCTGCTGCCGGATGTAAACAGCGTAAGGTGCGAGGATAACACCGTAAGGCTGGACGTAAGACTTACAAGCTCGGATTTTTCCTACATTATAGACGAGATAAAAAAGTTTTCTCTGCCGCTTAACGCGGTACAAAGCACCGTGCCCAATCTTGACGCGGTATTTCTGGCGCTGACAGGTCATGAACTGAGATAACGGGAGGGAATAAAGTGCAGATATTTCTAAAAGAAGTAAAAGAGTTTATCCGCGACCCCGCCGCATTATTCATGTGTTTGATATTTCCTATACTTATGGTGCTGATACTGGGTTCGTTCCTGCAGCAGCTTGATATTTCCGACCATAAGATAGAAGATATAAAACTGCATTATACCATCGAAAATTCCGACACGCTGAACTCCGGAGCGTTTGAGATGTTTTTATCGCAAGCGGATATATTCGAGGCGGAAAAAAGCGCCGATATCGAAAGCTCCCGTCAGCTGGTGCAAACCGGAGAGATAACCGCTCTGGTGACGCTAAACGGCAGCGATATAGAGCTATACTGCGGCGACAACGGGGTAAGCAACCGCGCGCTAAGCTCCGTATTCAATTCCTATCAGCAGATGTCCGCGATATATAAAAGCATATTGCAGACCGACCCTGCCGCGCTTGCGGATATTGATCTTACCGATTATGACAGCTCGGAAACCTTTGTACAGCGGGAGGGACTGGGAGTCACCCGCAGCATGATGGATTATTACGCGGTGACGATACTTGTAATGATGTTGTTTTTCTCTGCCTCCGGTTCAAGCGACGCCGTCAACGAGGAAAAGAAACGTCACACCTTATTTCGTATGCTGATAACACCAAAACGTCGCATACATATTTTTATCGGCACGATACTCGGAAGATTGCCGGAGTATATAGGAATAATACTTTCTACCATGATTTTTTCCGTGATAATATGCGGCGCAAGATACTGCAGCGACATTCTTGGCAATCTTATGCTGATATTGATGTATTTTCTTGTGTCTGCCGCCTTGATAAGCGTCGGATATCTTATAGGACTTTTGATAAACGTTCCGGGACCGTCCGTGTTCGTACCGTTATGCTGGACGATGCTGTTCTTCTCCGGCACCTTTGCAAAGCCTGTCGTAATAGAAGGCTTCAGCAGCTATCTTCCGCCGTATATCATACAGGAGGCTTCTTTCAAGCTGACGCTGTTCAATGATTATTCCGGCGTTTTATCGGTAACGCTTG
Source organism: uncultured Ruminiclostridium sp. (assembly GCA_947630685.1). GTDB lineage: Bacteria > Bacillota > Clostridia > Oscillospirales > Ruminococcaceae > Ruminiclostridium_E. The sequence continues at coordinate 24,794 of CANRII010000021.1, forward strand.
GCAGCTTTGTGATATTTGCGGTTTGTATGTCGGCGTCTGCGTTGATCTTTTCTAAAAAGAACTTTTTGAAGTAAGGGGAGAATGCTGTGAAAATGATATTTGAAATATTCCTCGGTACCGTTCGCAGGCTGAAGATAGGCTATATCGTCGCGGTATTGTGCGCGGTCATCTCATTCGGGATATACGCCGTCTTTTCGACGAGCGGTCCTGCCGAGGTCGACGACGGAAGCTCTCCTGTCTGTGCGGCGGTGATCTACGGTGAGGACAGCGCCATAACAAAAGAGTTTTCGGCTTATCTTACCGACAGGCTCGGATTTGAGCAGATAACAAACGGCAGTGAAAACTTCAATAATATGCTTATAAATAAGGACATTTCCGCTATAATCGAGATACCAGAAGGGTTACAGCAAAGCCTTTTAGACGGAAAGGACATTAAAATAAGATCCGTAACGCTGGACGATTATGAAAACGCGGCATATATCAGCGCGTACCTTGACGTGTTCATGCAGAGCATGGATACAGCCGCAAAGGCGTCCGGCGGGGATAAGGAAAAGTTTGAAAGCATGATAGAAAGCGCCTCCTATTCGTCGGTAAATATCGAGCTTGCCGAAATGAATAAGACAGACAATGACATCGAAGCATTCAGCCCTGTTCCAAACACTTTAGGCTTTGTACAGCTGCTGGCTACAAGCGCTATGCTGTTTATCACTATGGGCGTATTGGACGATAAGCAGTA
>CANRII010000022.1 GCA_947630685.1 uncultured Ruminiclostridium sp.
TTTTTGCCCACCCGCCCGCCCCATTTGTTTGGGGCTCCGCCCCAAGCCCCGATTTTTAATTTTGGGTTACTGATATATTCATGTTTGCGGGCAGTTTATAAACTCGTGCTTTTTTTTGGGGCTCCGCCGCATGCCCACAAAAAAGAATCGTCGGAGTCCAGAGGGCAACCTGCCCTCTGGCGGGGTTTGGGGCGGAGCCCCAAAAAGCGGCTTGTGCTAAGCCCAAAACTCCCCTAAATCCTTTATAAGTTATTGACAAAATGACAATTTTACTATATTATAGTATCATAAAGGCGAAAGGACGGTAGGAGGATTGGAAAAAAAGATAAAGCTGTACGGTTTCAACAATCTCACCAAAACTTTAAGCTTTAATATCTACGATATCTGTTACGCTAAGACCGCCGCTGAAAAAAAGGATTACATCAAGTATATAGACGAGCAGTATAATTCCGAAAGATTGACCGGCATACTGTGCGACGTTACCGACATAATAGGCGCGCATGTGCTTAATATCTCCAAGCAGGATTACGACCCGCAGGGGGCGAGCGTTTCTTTGCTTATTTCGGAAAAGGCGACCGAGGGCACCGAGATAGACAGCTCCTGCAACCGCGGTATCGTAAACGGCAAGCCGATGCGCCCGCCGCGCGGGGAAACGATAGCCGCGCATCTGGATAAATCCCACGTGACGGTGCATACCTATCCGGAATATCACCCCAGCAACAGCATATCCACGTTTCGGGTGGATATCGACGTGTCCACCTGCGGAGAGATCTCCCCGTTAAACGCGCTGGATTATCTTATCGGCAGCTTCGATTCCGACATAATCGCGATAGATTACCGAGTGCGCGGCTTTACCAGAGATATGAGCGGGCGTAAATTGTTCATGGATCACGACATAACCTCCATACAGGACTTTATCAACGATTATACCCTTACCAAATACAACGCCACCGACATAAACGTATATCAGGCTAACATATTCCATACCCGGCTTATGGTAAAGGAAATGGACCTTAAAAATTATCTGTTCAACAGCGATATTTACGATATTCCCCCGAAAGAAAGACTTAAAATAACCGAGGCTTTGCGGCAGGAGATGATAGAGATATACTCCGGCAGTATAATATTCTGAGCCGTAAAGAAAACTAACCGCAGGTGATGATTATGACCGATCAGTCGCGCGCACCGATATATGAGGCGCTGAACAAATACCGGGCGGACAGGATAGTACCGTTTGACGTACCCGGTCATAAAATGGGCAGAGGCAACCCGGAGCTTACCGAGTTTTTGGGAAAAAGCTGCATGAGCGTGGACGTAAATTCCTCAAAGCCGCTGGACAATCTCTGTCACCCGGTGTCGGTGATAAAAGAGGCGGAGAGCATAGCGGCAAGCGCGTTCGGCGCGGGCAACGCCTTTTTCATCGTGAACGGCACTACTGCGGCGGTGCAGGCTATGCTGCTGGCGGCGGCAAAGCGGGGCGATAAGATAATAATGCCGAGAAACGTCCACCGCAGCGCGATAAACGCACTTATCCTCTCCGGCGCGATACCGGTGTACGTTAATCCCGAGGTAAACCACAAGCTCGGCATACCGCTGGGCATGACGCCGGAAAACGTCGAAGCCGCGATAAAGCGCAATCCCGACGCAAAGGCGGTATTCGTAAATAATCCTACCTATTACGGTATCTGCTCCGATATAAAGCGGATAGCCGATATCGCGCACAGGCACGGAATGCTGCTGCTCGCGGACGAGGCACACGGCACGCACTTTTATTTCGGCGATAATATGCCTATATCGGGAATGGCGGCGGGCGCGGATATGTCGGCGGTAAGCATGCACAAAAGCGGCGGCTCGCTGACCCAGAGCAGCTTTCTGCTCACCGCCCCGGGCATGAACGAGGGCTATGTGCGGCAGATAATAAACCTAATGCAGACCACCAGCGGCAGCTATCTTCTTATGTCCAGTCTTGACATCTCCCGCCGCAGATTGGCGCTGCACGGTAAGGAAATTTTCGCCAAGGTGCAGTCCTACGCGGAATACATGCGCAGCGAGATAAACGACATCGGCGGATATTACGCCTTTTCAAAGGAATTGTGCGACGGCGGCGCGATATATGATTTTGATATAACCAAGCTGTCGGTGCATACTCGGGAGATAGGCCTTGCGGGAATAGAGGTGTACGATATCCTGCGGGATAATTACGGGATACAAATAGAGTTCGGCGATATCGGAAATATTTTAGCATATGTTTCCATAGGCGACCGGGAATTGTATCTTGACCGATTGATAGGCGCGTTGAACGATATAAAGCGCGTTTGGTCGAAGGATAAGACCGGCATGCTGAACGTCGAGTACATCGACCCTGTCGTTCGGGTATCGCCGCAGCAGGCGTTTTACGGCAACCGCAGAGCCGTACCGATAGAGCAGAGCGCCGGACTTATCTGCGGGGAATTTGTCATGTGCTATCCTCCCGGCATACCGATACTCGCTCCGGGCGAGGAGATAACGCCGGAGATACTGGATTATATACGCTACGCCGGAGAAAAAGGCTGCTTTCTCACCGGCACGCAGGATCTTGAGATAAAATATATAATGGTGACGGAATAGGGAAAGGAAAGACTATGGAGCTTTGGTTTACCGAAAATCACAGCGAAAACGTCAGATTTTCAATCAAAATAGACGCGCCTTTGCACAGCGAGCAGAGCGAGTACCAGCGAATAGACGTATTTTCCACGCCGGAATTCGGGCGGGTATTGACGCTGGACGGCTATGTCATGATAACTCAAAAGGACGAATTTATATATCATGATATGATAGTCCATGTGCCTATGGCGGTAAAGAAAAAGGTAAAAAACGTGCTGGTGATAGGCGCGGGCGACGGCGGCACGGTGCGAGAGCTTTGCCGTTACAAGGACGTGGAGCATATCGACCTTGTGGAGATAGACGAGGCGGTGATACGCGTTTGTAAGGAATATTTCCCCGAGATGACCGCGTCGCTTTCCGACGAGAGGGTGACTGTCCATATCGCGGACGGACTGCGCTTTGTAAGGAGAAAGAAAAACGAGTACGACCTTATAATAGTGGATTCCACCGACCCGTTCGGCCCGGGCGAGGGATTGTTCACGCGGGAATTTTACGGCAACTGCTATAATGCGCTGACCGACGATGGAGTACTGGTAAATCAGCATGAAAGCGCCTTTTACGAAAACGACGCAAAGGCTATGTGCCGCGCCCACGACCGGCTGCGCTCGGTATTCGAGGTGCATAGGGTGTATCAGGCGCATATCCCGACCTACGCCAGCGGTCATTGGCTGTTCGGCTTTGCAAGCAAAGGGCTTGACCCGATAAAGGATCTTGACGCGGGATACTGGAACTCGCTGGGCATAAAGACAAAATACTACAACACCGACCTGCACACCGGCTGCTTTGCTTTGCCGAATTATGTGATAGAGCGGCTCAGCGGAGGTGCGGTATGACGACGCCTTACAGCTTCAAATACGGCTGCGTGCGCGCAGGTCTTGCGCTTATAATAATATTTTTGTTCCGCGTGATAAGCGAGGCTGTAGGAAACTGGCTGTCCGGAATTTTATTGTCGCTGCCCGACGCTGCGAGATATACGGAGCTCGGCTTTATACTGATAACCGTTGTAACGGCGGTGATACTGTACGGCGGCAGCATACTTGTCACCGCGTGGGCGCTGGATTTTAAGTTTAGCGATCTTAAAAAAATTTATCACCGTCCCGCAAGGCTGGGCAAGGCGGTGTCCTGGGCGGTACCCTCCTACGGGGCGGCGCAGCTTGTCAATATTGCCGCGATAGCGATAATTTTCCTGGTGAGCAGCCGGGAAGTGGACGTAAGCGAGCTGGAATACATGCCTATCGTGGGCGGAGGTGGCTCCTCCGTCGCGCAAATGGTCTTAATGGTGTTTATGTACGTCGTTGCGGCGCCGGTGCTGGAGGAAATTTGGTTTCGCGGGGTGATACAGACCTCGCTGTCCGGCTGCGGGTACGGCTTTGCGATAATGGTATCCGCGTTCGCTTTCGGGCTGGCGCACGGAAACTTTCAGCAGGCCTGCTACGCGACCGTGATAGGTATCTTTTTAGGCTATGTGAGATATGCTACCGATAGCCTTGTCCCGAGCACGATAATACACGCTATAATAAACGCCGCCGCTACCGTGATGATGCTGATAATGTCGAATCCGGCGTTCGTTCCGGCGCTGACAAAGTCCCGCATGGGCATAGAGCTCGGCGCGGACGAATCCGCAGCGCTTGCGCTGTTTGCGATATATTTAACGCTGATGAGCATAATGATACTGGTGGGGATATGCGCCGCGATAGGGAAGCTGAAAAACCGCAGGCTGTATATACCGGTCAACAACTTCCCCGCCCTTACCAAAGGGAAAAAGCTTGTGACGCTTATCTTAACGCCGGACTTTATTTTCGGGCTTGCGCTTTGCCTTATATATATGTTCGGGCTGTGGGCGGAGCTTACCGGTACTGTGGGAGCGATGTAAATGGAGCTTTATGACGTACTCGCTAAGCGGTATCACATGCAGGACGTAAGCGAGGTCGAAACAAAATCGGAGCTGGAGGTATCCACCGTCCGGCGGGTCGTACTGGAGACCGGGATAGCGGTGACGGCGTCCTTTTTTCTGGAGATATTCGCAAAGATAATTTTCACCTATATCGCGCTGTTTTTTCTTGACGCATTTAATTTGCGGGATAACGTGCTGGGCTATTCGATAATAAACCATATTTACGGCACGGCGGTATCCTATCTGCCGAAGCTGCTCGCGTTCGGGATACTTTACCGCAGACTGCGCCCATTATACAAGCTGAACGCTAAGTATCAGACAAAGCTTTATATTTTGCCGATACTGTTTTTCGCATTGTTTACGTTCGGCATGTGGGGAACCAACGTAACAGATCTTGTAAACTCGTTTTTGCAATTGTTTTTCGGCGCGGGAGAGGTGCCGGACATTATGCAGGCGGCGGCGCCCTCCGATTTTTCGGATGGGATAGTGACGCTGATTTCTTCGGCGATAGCCGCGCCGATAATGGAAGAGCTCATCTACCGCCGGCTTTTGATGACTCCGCTGCGCGCGGTAGGCGACGTGCCGGCGGTGGTGATAAGCGCGCTCATCTTCGGACTTATGCACGGGAATTTCGACCAGTTCTGCTACAGCTTTTTCGGCGGGATAATTTTCGGACTTACCGCGATAAGATACGGCTCGATAAAATACAGTATCCTGCTTCATGCGCTGCATAACCTTATCGTTACCATGCTGGTGTATTCCAACGTTTTAGCGGCGGGCGGCGCGGCATGGGAGTTTTTCAGCGGCTTTGTGATAAAGCTGGGAGAATTTACGGTGCTTATGTCGCGGTACGGCGGGCCGCTGATAGTGGTGCTGCTGATACTGACCGGCGTTGCGCGGCTGGACAGGGTCGAGGGCGACGATAAGTACAAAAAGCTGATGACGGTGTTCTGCCCCGCGCTTATTGTCGGAATGGCGCTGGAGCTGGCAAGCTTCGCATGATTGACAACCGTTTAATTATGTGATATACTTAATAAAATAGACTATTTACGGGCGTTTATACTTTTACCAATACGAAAGGACAAACAAATGAAAAGCTACAAGCAGACCTTCACGGTAAAAATGCCGGAGGACAAGGGCTATATGGACCTTACAGACGACGTTATGGAATGCGTGCGCCGCGCAAATATCCGCACCGGTATCTGTACGATAAGCACCATGCACACCTCCGCCGCGGTGATGACCGCCTCCAACGATCCGGAAATACTGGACGGTTATCTTAAGTTTTACACCAAGCTCTCCACTTTAGCGGAGGAGCCGCTGCGTCCCGCATTGCTGCACCAGCTCGCGGGCGGTACCGAGGTAATAAATATCGAGGGCGGAGAGCTGCTGCTCGGTCTGTCCCAGTTCATAATCTATATGGATTTTGACGGACAGCGGGATAAGATGATACTTATAAACATACTCGGAGAATGACAAATATGCTGTCAGTCGTGATACCCGCTTATAACGAGCGGGAGAACATACCCGCCGCCGCTAAGGAGATAGGCTATGTAGCGGGTAAGCTCACCGATGAGTACGAGCTTATCTTTGTAGACGACGGTTCAAAGGACGGCTCATGGGATATAATATGCGGATTGTCCGAGCAGGACAAGCATATCCGCGGATTGCGCTTTTCCCGCAATTTCGGCAAGGAAAGCGCAATTTTTGCCGGACTTAAAGAGGCTGTCGGCGACGCTGTAGCGGTGATAGACTGCGATCTTCAGCACCCTCCCGCCTTGCTTTTTGATATGTATAAAAAATGGCAGGACGGCGCCGAGGTAGTGGAGGCGGTAAAGTCCTCCCGCGGCAAGGAAAACATTTTTTATAAGATGTTTGCCGGGCTGTTTTATCATATCATGAAAAAAAGCTCCGGCATAGACCTTGACCGCACCAGCGATTATAAGCTGCTGGACAGGAAAGTAGTAAACGCGCTGAACGAACTGCCGGAGCGGCAGACGTTTTTCCGCGCATTGTCCGGCTGGGTCGGCTTTAAGAGCGAGCGGGTGGAGTTTGACGTCGCGCCGCGCAACGCGGGAAAAAGCAAGTGGTCGTTTTTCAAGCTGTATCGCTACGCGATAAGCTCGATAACCGGATTTACAAATCTTCCCATGCACATAATCACCTGGTCCGGCGCGCTTTTTTTTGTTTTCGCCGTGATACTCGGGATACAGACGTTGGTAAATTTCTGCATGGGAAACGCCGCCGACGGATTTTCCACCGTGATAATACTGCTGCTGCTGATAGGCAGTATACTTATGCTCGGCGTCGGGATAATCGGCTATTATTTAAGCAAGATATACGAGGAGATAAAATGCCGTCCGCGCTATATAATCTCGCGCCGCACCGGACAGCCGGACAACAGAAAGGATAACGGACATTGAACCAAACACTTACCGAACGTGCCGCCTCTATCAGGGCGGCATTATATAAAAACGGCTATCTGTTCGCCGCGTTTTTGATACCCGCGCTGCTGATGTACGGGTGCTACGCGGTGTTCCAAATGTATCCGTACGGGGAAAATTCCGTACTGGTGCTGGACTTGAACGCGCAGTACGTTTATTATTACGACTACATGTACGACGTGATACATAACGGGGAGAGCCTGTTTTACAGCTGGAGCCGCAATCTCTCGGGAGAATTTTTCGGGATAATCGGCTATTACCTCGCAAGCCCGTTCAACCTTATCGTGTGGCTGTTCCCTCGGGAGATGATAACCGACGGACTGATGTACATGATACTTGCAAAGCTCGGGGCCTGCGGACTTACCGCCGCGCTGTATCTGCATAAGGGCAGAGGGCTTTCCAAAAACACCGCCGTCATCTTCGCGCCGATGTACGCGTTGTGCGCCTTTTCGGTAGTGCAGACCGCCAACCCGATGTGGCTGGACGGCGTTATGGCGCTGCCGCTTATCTGCTGGGGCGTGGAATCGCTGGTAAAGCATAACCGCTTTCGCCTGCTTACCGCCGCGCTCATCTATTCCTTTGTAACAAATTTCTATATCGGATTCATGACCGCGATATTCGCCGTGATATACTTTATCGCAACGCTTTTCGCAAACGAAAAATACGACGGCGGGTTAAAGCCGACCGCGCTGCGCTTTGCGGGAAAGACCGGGCTTTTCGCGCTGTCCGGAGCGGCCGCCGCGTTATGCAGCAGCTTTATGCTGATACCGGTGTACAATTCTTTGCAAAACGGCAAATTCGATTTCACCGTGCCGGATTTTTCGCTCACAAATAATTTTGAGCTTATAGACGTATTCAGAAAGCTGTTCGTCAACAGTTATGACACCGTCAGAATGGAGGGCATGCCGTTCATCTTCTGCGGGTCGATGACGCTGGTATTGGCGGGTATATACTTCTTCACCCGCAGGATACCGCTTTCCCGCAGGCTGGCGTCGGCGGGAGTGCTTGCCGCGCTGGTGCTGAGTATGTATATAAAGCCGCTGGACATGCTGTGGCACGGCGGACAGGTGCCTAACTGGCTGCCGTACAGATATTCGTTCATGATATCGCTGATATTGGTGGTCTGCGCGGCGAGTGTGTTTGAAAAGCTGGGCAGGGTAAAGCTCCGAGCCGTCGCGCTGTCGGCGTTGTTTTTCATCTTCATGGTGATAATTACCGAGGGACGCGATACCTTTATAACCACGCTCGGCGACGGCGGTACGGAGGTATTCGATTCGGTATCGGTGGCGCTGCCCGCGATAGTGTTCCTGCTGATAGCCGCAGTCGTTATAGTCTGCGTGGGAAAGCAGCTTCGCAGCGGCAAAAAGCTGACCTCGGCGGCGGTGATAATGCTGGTCGCGGCAGGCGCGGCGGAGCTGAGCTTCAACGTGTCCAATACGCTTACTAAAATGGACGACGATATAGTCTTTTCCGAAAGAAGCACCTACGTTGACGTTATCCCACCGCTCAGGGAAAAGGTAAACGAGATAAAGAGCGGCGACAACGGCTTTTACCGTATCGAAAAGGATTTTTACCGCACGGTAAACGACCCGATAGCCACCGGAATGTACGGACTTTCCCATTCCAGCAGCACGCTGAACGCTAAGGCTATAAGAATGCTGGGCTATTTCGGATTTACCTCCAACGGACATTACACGCGGTTTTCCGGCTACACGCCGCTCACCGCCGATATATTCGGAGTAAAGTATATTTTAAGCGCGCCGACCGGACGCGACGATATAAAGGGCGACCCCGACAAGATAACTTATACCACCAACGCCGACGCTTTGCCGATAGCGTACCTTACCGATACCGAAGTAGCGCAGTTTGTGCCGGATAAGTACACGCCGTTTATTAACCAGACCGCTTTGCTTGCCGCTATGAGCGGTATAGACTGCTCCGGCATATATACCGAGATCCCCGCCGGAGAGCCGGTGGCGAAAGACTGCAATATGGACAATTTTGCCGACGAGCATATCGGATTTACCGACGCGGGGGAGGACGCTTCGGTCACCTATACGATAACCACCCCGAAGGACGGCAGCGTATATATGTATATCCCCACCGACTACCAGCGCGAGGTATACGTGTACGTAAACGGCGCGTATAAGGACGTGCTGTTCGAGTCGGACAACCACAACATCAAGCTGCTGGGCAATTTCAAGGCAAACGAGCAGATAGAAGTAAGGCTCGACCTTAACCGCAGCGACCTTTATTATAAGCAGCCGCAGTTCGTGGTATACGACAGCGAGGCGGAGCAGGCGGCGATAGATAAGCTGAACGAGCTTAACGCCGATACCGACGTGCGTAAGGTCTCCGGCACCGAGGTGGATATATACGTAAATTCCGACGGTGAAAGGACGCTGTTCACCACCATACCCGACGAAAAGGGCTGGGAGATATGGGTAGACGGCGAGAAAACGGAGTATACCGCGCTGATAGACGATTCTCTTATCGCGCTTAACGTAGGCGCGGGCGAGCATGAGATAGTGATGAAATTCACTCCGGCGGGGTATCCTCTCGCGATATTTACCACCTTGGGAGGAATTTTGATATTCGCGGCGATGATAATACTGTCAAAGAAAATATCCGCTCCCGTCATGATAGCGGGAAAGCTGAAAGCCGCTTTTGCAGGTGAAGCCTTTGAGCCGCAGACTAACGAGGATACGCAAGAGGAAAAATACGAGGACGACGCCGAGAGATTTTCCGAGCTTGAGCAACTGCTGAACAGCAGAGAGAAAAAGGAGAAGAACGATGATCCTGACAGTTGAGGCGGGGAACGTCAATATGGTATTCGCCGGATTTGAAAACGGCGAGCTTGCCTTTGTTTCCCGCGCGGATACGGTATTGTCGCGTACCGGCGACCAATACGCGGTGCTGATACGGAGCATGCTGGAGCTCAACGGAGTTTTGGTCGGCGACGTGGAGGGCTGCGCCGCGGCTTCGGTAGTTCCTCCGGTGACGGCGCGGCTGGAATACGGGATAGAAAAGCTGCTGGGCATAAAGCCGCTGACCGTTTCCCCCGGGGTAAAGACAGGACTCAATATAAAGATAGACGACCCCTCGACATTAGGCAGCGACCTTGTCTGCGCGGCGGTAGCGGCAAAGGCTAAATACCCCGCGCCCTGCATTTTTGCCGACGCGGGCACCTGTCTTAAAATAGCGGCGATAGATAAAAGCGGGGCAATGCCGGGCGGAGTTATAGCGCCGGGGATAAACATGTCGTTCGAGGCGCTGGCGGCTCGCACCGCGTCTTTACCGCTCACCGACGCGAGGAGCGTGAGCAGCGTAATAGGCACCAACAGCGCGGATAGTATGCGCTCCGGCGTGATAATAGGCGCGGCGTGCATCATAGACGGCATGATAAGCCGGTTTGAGCAGACGCTCGGAGAATGCGCGGCGGCAATTATCACCGGCGACAACGCGGAATATATACTCCCCTACTGCCGGCATGAAATGATATATGACCCTTGCCTTGTTCAGCAAGGGCTGTACATCATATACAACAAAAACAAACCTAAGAAATAAGGAGAATATTATGGACTGCAAGCGTCTTGCCGAGCTGCTGTTCGGCGATATAAAGCTGACTATGGAGGATATACTTAAAAAATATCCCCGCCGTGTGCTGCCGGATAAAGCGGAGGTGACGAGGTTTTCCCCCAGCCCTACCGGGTATATGCATATAGGCGGGCTGTACGCCGCGCTTATTTCCTCAAAGCTCGCTAAACAGAGCGGCGGCGTGTTTTATCTCAGGATAGAGGACACCGACAAAAAACGCGAGGTCGCACACGGCACCGACGAGATAATTTCCTCGCTTAAAAAATTCGGGGTGGAATTTGACGAGGGCGCGGCGGCGGACGGGCAGCCGGAAAAGGGTCTGTACGGACCTTACCGCCAGAGCGCAAGAGGGGAGATATACCACGTCTTCGCTAAAGAGCTGGTGGAAAAGGGGCTTGCGTACCCCTGCTTTTGCAGCGCGGAGGAGTTGGATAATATCCGTAAGCGGCAGGAGGCCGAAAAGCTGGACCCCGGCTATTACGGCGAGTTTGCAAAGTGCCGCGGTCTTACCCTTGAGGAAATAGAAGAGCATATAAAAAATAAAGACGAGTATGTGTTAAGGCTGCGTTCTCCGGGGAAAGTCGGCAATCGCATAACCTGCCGCGATATGATACGCGGAAACATCGAAATGCCGGAGAACATAACCGACGTGGTATTGCTCAAAAGCGACGGGATACCGACTTATCACTACGCGCACGTCATAGACGATTTTCTTATGGGGACTACCACGGTCATACGCGGTGACGAGTGGATAAGCTCTTACCCGATACATCATCAGCTTTTCGAGGTCAGCGGGCTGAAAATACCGCGCTACGCACACATCGCGCCGATAATGAAGCTGGACGGCGGCGAGAACAAAAAGCGCAAGCTCAGTAAGCGCAAAGACCCGGAGGCGAGCATACAGCATTATTTTGAGCAGGGCTATCCGGTGGAGTCGGTGACGGAATACCTTATGACCATCGCAAGCTCCGCTTATGAGGAATGGCGAATGAAAAATCCCGACGCCGCTATGTCGGAGTTTAAGTTCAAGCTGGAGAAAATGCCGGTCAGCGGCGCATTGTTCGACACCGATAAGTTAAACAGCGTCAGCCGCGACGTTATCGCTAAGCTGGACGAAGATACTCTTGCAAAAATGATAACCGACTGGGCGGGCGTTTACGATGAAACGCTTGCGGGATATATCGCCGATTCTCCGGAGAAATTCGCCGAGAGCATAAAATTATGGAAATATAACGGCAAAAAGACCCGCAAGGACGTTGCGCGCTGGGGAGAGCTTACCGAGATGTTCGATTACATTTATAAGGGTATGCCGCAAAGCCGCGACTTTGACGAGAAGATACCGCCTGAAAAGCGCAGCGAATTTTTAAGCGCGTATATAGAAAATTACGACCATTCCGACGACTCTTCACAATGGTTCGAACGGGTAAAGCAGGTGGGCGAGCCGCTCGGCTTCTGCCCGAATATAAAGGAGTACAAGGCTGCTCCCGATAACTATATTGGCTCGGTGGCGGACGCCTGCGGAATACTTCGCGCCGCGATCACCGGAAAACGCAGTTCCCCCGACCTTTACAGCATAATCAAGCTTATAGGCGAAGAGGAAACGTTAAAAAGACTTAGATCTTCCATATAAAAACAACGTCCCTTGTCTTTCGATAAGGGACGCCTTTTTTGTTCTACACATTTATATTTCGTCACGATTTTTTGAATAGGTTTTAAGTATATCTTCAGCTATCTCGCGTTGAGTTTTTCTTAAGTCCATAGCTTGTTTTTGGATATGCCGGTGAGCCTGTTCCTCGGTAAGCTTAAGATATTCCATCAGCATGCCTTTCGCGCGGGAGATAAGCCTTGTATCGTCCAGCTTTCGGGAAAGCTCCTGCTTTTCCTCCTCTAAGCGGCTGACGTTTTGCATAGCTATGCTGGAATTTTTAAGCGTCTGGACAAGCACCGCTTTGGTAAACGGTCTTGCTATGACGAACGCGCCGGTGAACCGTATGCGCTTTTGCACCTCGTCGGCTATTTCACCCTTTGCAAGCACCACTATCCCGGCGCTTGCCTTTCGGGAAAGCTCCGCCGCAAGATCCAGCCCGAATTCGTCGGCAAGCGGCGTTGAGATTATCACCGAATCAAACCGCTCTATCTCCTGCGCCCTTGCCTCTATCCCGGTGGTGAGCATGGTAACGCCGCATTCCATCTCGGACGCCGCCATCTGCGAGATACCTTCGCATACCTCCTGCGTTTTAGCGACGATAAGTATGTTTTTTATAGCCGTCACCGCCTTTCATCTCTCCCTGTCTTAATTATATATATTTTTTTATCTTTTGTCTATATGCAGACGGGATTTTTTTCTGAAAGGTCAGTTTTCGGTATAAAGCTGTCTGTAAGGGCTTGCCGTGTTGGGGGTGAGCATATAAAACCGCGACGAAAGCAGATCCTTTGCGCTGTAGCCGAAGCAGTCGCAAAATTCCTCCACATACTTCTTTATTATTTTCTTGTCCTCGTCGGTCGCCGTTTCACAGCACACCTGAACCGGCAGACCGCTCGGCGGCTGGTCGCTGCGGATAAAAATATACCCGCCGTGCATTCCCGTACCGCAGAACGAGCCTACCGGCACGCTGCCCTCGTATCCTATGCCGAGCACAACGATTATTCCGCCCGCCTGATACTCTCCGAGAAAATCACCGACCTTGCCGCCGATGATTATCTTGGGGTACAGCTCTTTATACTCCTTCATATGTATGCCTACGCGGTAGCCCGCATTGCCCTTGACAAATATCTTGCCGGAACGCATAGCGTATCCGGTGGTATCTCCGCAGTTACCGTGAACGATTATCTCGCCGTCGTTCATCGTGTCGCCTATAGCGTCCTGCGCGTTGCCGTGTACTATTATAGTGCTGCCGTCCAGATAAGCGCCCAGCGCGTTGCCGGGTACGCCCTCCACCGTGATGGTCTTTGCGGAGGTACCGCAGCCGATATATCGCTGACCCAGCACGTTTTCGACCTTTATTTCGGCGTCGTCCGAGCCTACTATCTCTTTATTAAGGTCGTAATATCCTATATCTTCAGCATTTATGACCATGCCGCTCTCTCCTTTCGCGTTATTCCTTTACCGTAAGCCCGCCCAGCTTTTCAACGCGTCTTGCCTTACCGAACATCATCATCTGCGGACGTTCCTTTAACAGCTCGATATCCACGTTGTCAAGCGGTATACGCTCTTTTATCATAGAGGTGTATATGCCGGCTCTCGCCACGTCGCCCATAAGGATATAACCCTTGAGCAGCCCGTCCTTGAATACCAGCTTTTTATACTGCTCCTTTGCGGGGTCCTGCTGAGTATATTCCTCGCCGTCGTAGCTTCCGGCGGTGATTATATGCAGTCCGTAAAAGCCTATCGCGTTCATCGGTATCGCGTTCTGATAATGCGCTTCGACGCCCGCCATGTTCTTTCCCGCTATCTCGCCCTGCATAAAGGCGTTGGGCAGCAGCGCGAGGATTTTGTCGGTATCGGTCGAGCAGTCGTGACTTACCGTGCAGTCGCCCGCCGCATATACGTTTTTAAGAGTGGTAAGCTGAGTGTCGTCGGTGATGATGCCTTTTTCCACCTTGCCGCCCGCCTCGGCTATAAGCTCGGTGTTAGGCCGTACCCCGACCGCCACGATAAGTATATCAAAATCCACCGTTTCGCCGTTTGTCAGCTTTGCGGACTTCGGAGAAAACTCCTCCACGCTGGCGCTTAATATTATCTTAGTGCCTTTGTCCTCGATATGCTTTTGCATTATCTTTCCGGCGTCAACGTCAAGGATACTGGGCAGTATCCTGTCCGCGAGGTCTACCACCGTGATGTCGGCGTTAAGGTGATATAAAGCCTCCGCCGCTTTCAGCCCGATAAGACCCGCGCCTATTATAAGCACCTTGCTGTGCTTTTTGACCTTTTTCTTTATCGCCTTTACGCTGTCCCAGGTCATGAAGGTGTACTGCTCTTTTACCTTGTCCAGCCCTTTCATCGGGGGAATGAACGGCTTTGAGCCGGTAGCCACCAGCAGCTTATCAAACGCCAGCTTGTCGCCGTTGTCCAGCGTTACCGAGTTCTTCCCTATCTTTTGAGCGCGGCGGGAGTACAATACCTTGACGTTATTGTCCTTGTAAAAATCCTTGCCGCGGTAGTACATATTCTGGTCGGTCACCTTGCCGCCCAGCCAGTAGCTTATCAGCGGACGGGAATATGTATGGTACGCTTCATCGGTGACTATCGTTATCTCGCCCTCGCGGTCGGATTCGCGTATTCCCTGTACGCCGCCTATCGCAGCGGCGGAATTTCCGATAATTACATATTTCATTATCCCGCCCCCTTATCTTTCTTCCAAAACTATCGCGCCGTTAGGACAGCCCTTGACGCAGGCAGGCTCGCCGTTGTTGTTTTTAAGGCAAAGGTCGCATTTCTGTATAACGGAGGAATCCTCCGAAATAACGATACAGCCGTAAGGACAGGACATAACGCAGGTATAGCAGCCTACGCAGCGGCTCTCGTCACAGGAGATAACGCCGTCCTTTACCGACAGCGCGCCGGTTATGCAGCCCTTTACGCAGGCGGGCTCGTCGCAATGACGGCACTGCACCGCAAAGTTTATCCCGCTGCCCTCCTCTACCTTTATCCTCGGTATCGGCTTTTTACCGCCGGCAAACGCCTTTATCATGCTGTCAGCCCCGCTGTTTGCGGCGGCGCAGTAATATTCGCAGAGGTGGCAGGCAAGACACCAGTCCTCGTTTACATATACTTTTTTCACTTTGTCGCCCCCTCGATCATTGACCGGCGTGCTGGATACCCAGCACCTCAAGCTCTTTTTCGGTAAGGCCTACGCCGCGAAGCATAAGGCGGTTGCCTCTCAGCGCTTCGACGGAGTTTATGCCCATGCCGCCCATCATTTCCTTTATCTCGTGATCCCATGCGTGGATCAGATTTACCAGCCGTTTATATCCGATATCCGGATTAAGACGCTTTACAAGGTCGGGGCGCTGGGTGGCTATTCCCCAGTTGCAGCGTCCGGTCTGACAGCTGCGGCAGAGGTGACAGCCCAGCGCGAGCAGCGCCGCGGTTCCTATATACACCGCGTCCGCGCCTAACGCTATCGCTTTTACCACGTCCGCGCTGGAACGCACCGAGCCCGCTACTACTATTGAAACCTCGTTGCGTATTCCCTCGTCGCGCAGCCGCTGATCTACGCTCGCTAATGCAAGCTCTATCGGTATACCGACGTTGTCGCGTATTCTGGTGGGAGCCGCTCCCGTACCGCCGCGGTAGCCGTCTATCGCGATTATATCCGCGCCGCTGCGAGCGATACCGGAAGCGATAGCCGCCACGTTATGTACCGCCGCTATCTTCACTATTACCGGCTTTTTGTAGCAGGTAGCCTCTTTAAGTGAAAATACCAGCTGCCGCAGATCCTCTATCGAATATATATCATGGTGCGGCGCGGGGGAGATAGCGTCCGTCCCCATCGGTATCATTCTGGTCTTGGAGATATCCTCTAATATCTTTGCACCGGGAAGATGTCCGCCGATACCGGGCTTTGCGCCTTGTCCCATCTTTATCTCTACCGCCGCTCCCGCTTCGAGATAATCGCGGAACACGCCGAAACGTCCCGACGCCACCTGAACTATCGTATTAGGACCGTATTTGTAAAAGTCCTTGTGCAGTCCGCCCTCGCCGGTGTTGTAGTATATACCGAGCTCGGTAGCCGCCCGCGCAAGGCTTTCATGCGCGTTTTTGCTGATAGAGCCGTAAGACATCGCCGAGAACATTATCGGCGTGGAAAGCTCCAGCGTCGGCGGCAGGTCGGTGTTTATCGTGCCGTCCTTGTTGAATCTTACGTTCTTGGGCTTTTTGCCTAAGAACACCTTAGTTTCCATAGGTTCTCTCAGCGGGTCGATAGGCGGGTTTGTCACCTGCGACGCATTGAGCAGTATCTTGTCCCAGTACACGGGATATTCTTTCGGGTTGCCCATAGCGGAAAGCAGCACGCCGCCGGTCTCCGCCTGTTTATATACCTCCGTCATTATCTGCTGCGACCAGTTGGAATTCTGGCGGAAGGTGTTGGGATTGTTCGCTATCTTAAGCGCGTTTGTCGGGCAGATAGACACGCATCTCTGACAATCCACGCATTGCCTGCTGTCCGAGATCATGACGTCGCATTCCTCGTCATAGCTGTGTACCTCGTTGGCACACTGCCTTTCGCACGCCCGACATTTTATGCAGCGATCCTTGTCGCGCATCACCTCATAAAGAGGCTGATAATAATTAATTGCCATTTTATATTCGGCTCCTCCTTTTCAGATTTCCGCTAGCCTGCGCTTATTTGTCGTTGAGCGTAACTATGATAGGCTCTCCGCCGCGCGGCGACCATACCCTGTCCGCGTCGGGACAGATAGCGCGTATCGCACATTCCTCGCTGGCGAGATATACCATGTCGTCCTTTTCCGCGGCTACCATCGACCTTAATTTAAGCCGGTCGTTCAGCGCCATAAGACCGCCGTCGAATCCCAGTATTATCGAGAACGGTCCGGTCACCAGCAGACTGGAAAATACGTTTCTGAAATATTTGAGCTTTTTCTTTTCCGTTTCGGAATACTTGCCGGACTCTATCTCCGTCCAGAACGGCGCGGCGATTATCTTCGCTATATCCTCTAAAGAAAGATTCTGCTTGCGGTTGAGAAAGTCAAATATGTAGGTGATGACCTCGGTATCGGTCAGCAGATTGCATTTGTAGCCGTACATCTCGATATAGCGGCGGTTCGCGTCGTAAGAGGAGATCTCGCCGTTATGCACTATCGTGTAATCCAGCAGCGCAAAGGGGTGCGCGCCGCCCCACCAGCCGGGCGTGTTCGTAGGATAACGTCCGTGCGCCGTCCACGCGTAGCCCGCGTATTCGTCCAGCCGGTAAAATTCTCCCACGTCCTCGGGATAGCCTACCGCCTTGAATACGCCCATGTTCTTACCGCTGGAGAAAACATAAGAGCCGTCTATCCTGTCGTTTATATTTATCACGCATTGCGCTACAAATTCCCGCTCGTCCAGCTGACTGGAAGCGAGCTTAGTAGGCAGCGGAGTAAGGAAGTATCTCCATATAAGCGGCTCGTTGGTTATGTTCGGGTGCTTTTTGGTGGGTATCCTCGAAAGGTTCACCACGTCGAAATGCCGGTCGAGGAAACGCTCGGTCTCCACTCTGGCGTCGTTTGAATTGTAGAAAATATGAAAGGCGTACTGCTCCTTGTACTCCGGATAAATACCGTATCCGGCAAAGCCGCCCCCAAGTCCGTTCGACCTGTCGTGCATGTAGGATATCGACTTTACTATCTTGTCGCCGCCTATGCGCTTGCCGTCCCGACTGATAAAGCCGGAGATAGCGCAGCCCGACGGTATCCTTATCTGACCCTCTTTTTCAAGCATAAGCTCACTCCTTTGATCCTTTCCGATAAAAAATCGGGCGCCCACCGCTTTGCATTATTTTGGAATATAAAATTCACAAGCTGCATATAATGGTCTGAAACCGCGTTGTTCCATTTTCCGCCCGATATCAGTCATACCGATGAATCAATTATAACACTACTGTATTGAATTGTCAATAGATTTTTGCAAGATTTTTTTGTTAAACTTGCAAAAATTTTTATGAAATATCCCTCCAAAGGAAAAGCAATATGCTGTATATCTGTTTTTCACACAAAAAACCGCTTGATTGCAGCAGCGATCAAGCGGTTATAAGATCGTATTTTATTTTATCGTGACCAATGCGTCTTGTAGGAATCACCTACAGACGGATCTAAAACGGGCTCGGGATAGGCCGGCTCCGGCAGATCATACACATACTCGGTATTCAAAACAGTAAAATCGTCCTCCGGGAAAGTATCGCCCTTTTCCACCAGATAGATATATTCGTTGTCCTGGAGCTTTCTGTACAGGTTGCCCGGACACATTATTTTTACCGCGTCTATATTTTCCTCATCGCTGCCGAACATAGCCTGGATATTATCCTTTCCGGTGACGGCGCTCTTGTCGTTAAGGTACAGCGAAATCACTTTTATAGTGCCCTCGCTGTTCACCGAAAGCAGTATATCCTGCATATCGTCGGCGCTTTCGGAGTTTTTGAAGGTGACGTAGAGGTATTCTTCCTCGGTGTTTTCTTCCTCCGCCTTTTCATAAGCCTCGGCCGCCAGTTCAAAACGCTGCTGCTCGCTGTAGGGGCCGGACGGCGTTACCGAAACGGGGTTGCCCTGTCCGACTATCGCGGATATTCCTATCACAACGGCTGCTGCGGCCGCCGCCGTTGAAAGTCCGCCTATCACCATGCGGATACGCTTTTTAGGAGAGGGGATATCCTGACCCATAGCGGCTTTCTTTATCTTTTCGTCATCAAAGGTGTACTCGCTCATAAGCTGCTTGTAAAATTCGTTCGTGTTCACCTGAAAGCCCCCTCCCTTAAAGTTTGAATTTCTTTTTCTGCCGCTCTATCGTGCGGTAGAGTTTATTTTTAACGGTAGACAGCGAAACGTCAAGCTGCGCCGCTATCTCCTCCAGCTTCATATCACAGGCAAAGTGAAGATAGAATATCTGTCCGGTCAGGCTGTCCGACTTCATGATGTCGTCGAATATCTGCTTTGCCAGCAGCTTATCCGCCATGACGTCCTCCAGCCGCTTTTGCGGACGGGACATCTCTTCTTCTATCTTTACCATTTCCTCTTCGGTATAATCCGAAAAGTTACTTACCTTTTCATTTTTCTTTTTAGAAGAAAAATAAGTCCGGCATTCAAATTTTGCTATATTTATCAGAAAAGCCTCCGGACTTTCTATGTCCTCGTAGCCTTTCTGGGTGATCCTACGATAAAAGCGGGTGTAGATGTTCTGTATGATATCTTCCGCGTCCTGAAGACTGCCGCACTTGCTTACCACATAGCGCGATACCGACTTGTTGGTCTCGGCATAAACGCGGTTGAAATATTCTTCATGACTTGCGCCGCCCATCGGCTCACCTCGCTTTGTCACCTACTTTGTAGTAGGCTTTTCGGTTAAAAAAGTTTCATTAATATACCAAAAATAAATCGTCAATTGAGATAAAAAATTGATGTTGTTTTTGTACAAAATCACAATATATTGTGTTTGCTTACAATCATTATACATTAAAATTGGGGATAAGTCAACCCGATTATGGGGGCTCCTTTTCTTGGGGCTCTGCCCCAAACCCCGATTATGGGGGCTCTGCCCCCAAACCCTCGCTGGGGAGCGGGTCGCTCCCCAGACCCCTGACGATTTTGGGGCTCCGCCGCAAGCCACGCTTTTCTCCGGAGCTGTCCAAGCCCCGATTAAGGGCTGCCTCACCTAGAACCCGCTGCGTGCGCTTTCTATGAAGGGCGCTTTCTAACTCCGCAATACAGTACGTCCGAGACGTTGCAGCTTGGCATTTGGCTGCTTGGCGTAAGTATTATAAAGTCCTTTTATTATGTTCCTACGCTTTGAACGTTGCGTTTTTTCCCACCCGCCCGCCCTTTTTTGTGGGGGCTTCGCCCCCACGCCCCCAAAAAATTTAAGGCTCCGCCCCCAAAAAAAGAATAAGGGCTGTTGCCCCACGCCCCTTTTGAGCTATGTCCTTAATTCCCGCCGAGTGCATGTTGTTCTTAGATTCCTATATATTTATACAAAATTATCCCGCTCCCTTTACGGGGGCGGGATAATTTTATAGTCATGTCAGGGGTCTGGGGAGCGACCCGCTCCCCAGCGGGGGTTTGGGGGCAGAGCCCTCAGTATGTTTCCCCATAAAAAACCGGATCACCGCTGTTATCACGGTGACCCGATAAAATATTTAATTACCAAACACAAAGCTCTCCATGTCGAATTTAGTGCCCGGCAGGAACACAAAGCTTACGTCGTTTAGACCGGACAGCTTTTCTATCTCGAATTTTACCGGCTCAAAACCGTCGGTGTGCGGGAACTCCAGTATGCGGGTGGTTTGCGCGCCGCTTTTATCGGTGGTGCGCAATTGTATAGTGTTCTGATCCAGCGGAGTGTGTCCGGTGACGGTGAGCGTTGTCGCCCCCTCGCCGAAGTCCAGCGCGTTGAACTCGATGACTACGTTGTTGCCTATATCGCATATACGTTTATCTAAAACTCTGTAATCGTCGCCGTATACCTTGTCGCAGTCCGCCGCGTAATTTAACATATACGCCCTGTTGTACGCGCCGAACTTTATACCGCCGTAAATGCAGCCGCCGTCTATCTCGATATAAATATCGTTTACTCCCTTGATTATTTCCGGCAGCTTGAATTCCTGCGGGTAGGCTTTATCCCAGCCGTTGTTATACTCAAGCATGAACTCGCCTATCTGTCTGCCGCCGCTGCCCGGGTCGCCGATGTAAAGCCTTGCCGGCAAAGGCTCTGCGCCGCAGTAGCCTATGTTTATAGTAACGCTGTCCGCGCCGGTCTTGCCGAAGTCCATATTGAAATAACCCATTACCGACCTGCCGCCAAGCCCGAACGAGCCGCCGCCGATATTGTTAAGCTCTATATTCGAGTAATTGCACAGCGTCGCGGCGGTGAATCTATACGCGTCGGTAACGGCGCTGCCCATGCCCTCTATGCTGTATTCCAGCTCGGAAATGACGCGCGGTATCTCCCCGCCGTTGCAGGCGTACGCTCTGAGCCTGAAAGCACCGTCGCCTTTCGCCTTTACCGTGACCGTGCCGTCGCCGTTGTCCTTTACCTCGGCAAAATTCACCTCGTCGCCGCTTTCCGACACGCATTTGAAACTCATAGGCTGACGGTCCGCGTTTTCGGGGAAGACCTTTACCCTTACGTTCCTTTCGGTATCGTTCGGTGAAAATACCCGCTCGCCGTCGTCGCACAATTCTATCTTTCGTATCGGCCTTTCTTCGATATAAGCGGTAGTTATTGCCGGGAAAGTATTATCCGTCACTACGCTGATACCCTCCGGCTTTTCACAGGGCAATGCGCTTATAGTGATATTCGCGGTTTGAAGTCCCGCGCCCTCGGCGGTAACGGTGATACTTCCCGCTTCAAATGTGGACTGCACTATCGCAAGCAGCTTTCCCGAAAAAAGTCGGCGGTTGTCGTTTTTATAGCTTTCGTAGTCGGTGCTGTCGCCGTTATCCATGCCTACAAGCCTGCCCGCGCCGCTTACCGTCAGCTTTATGCGGTCGTTTGCGTTGGCGACCTCTCGGCCGTCCTTGTCAAGCACGTTTATCTCGATAAAGCAAAGCGAGCGGCCGTCCGCGTTTATTTCCGTCCTGTCGGGGATAAGCCGTATACCTGTCGGCTCGCCGAACGCTTTTATCTCCTCGCAGGCGGTATATTCCCCTTTGACCTCGCTTATATCGTTATAGCCGTATACCTTTATATCGCTGTTACGGGAGTATTTCACCTGCCAATGTCCGCACAGCTTGTCGCCGTGGGCAAGATCGAGCGTTTGCGGCGGCGAAAGCTCACCGTTTACCGATAAGACCAATACCGGCAGATTGCTGTAAGCGATAACGTCGATAAGCTGCCCCTCGTTATAATCCCAATAAGGCATAAGGAAGATGAACGGCGTTTTATCCTTTTTATTCCAAAACGACTTATAGAACCAGTAGGAGGCTTTGGGAAATCCCGCCGTGTCGATTATCCCGAAAAACGAGTTTTTCGAGCTGTAGGGCGTGGGCTCTCCTATATAATCGAATCCCGTCCAGACGAATTGCCCGAGCGAAAAGCCGCAGTCGCGGTCGGCGATGCAGGAATCGAACGGGCTTGCGCCCCAATTAACTACGCTGTTGCCTAGGTCTGAGCATTGCATATCGTCATGGGTAAGCTGCGCTTTTTCATAGGGGAAATGATACACCCCGCGCGACCGCACGGTGCTTGCCGTTTCGCTGCCGTATATGCACCAGTCGGGGTGGGCGGCGTGATGCTCCTTATACAGCCGCTCCGCGTAATTGTAGCCCGCCGTTTTCATTAGGTCGGCGACCTTTTGCGCGTTCTCCCAGCCCATATAGTTTGAGCCTATCGTAGGTCTTGCGTTGCCGCGGCGGTCGTGCAGCTTTATCTCGCTGCAAAGCGCCTGTGCTACCTCAAGCCCGCGTTCGCTCTTATGAGTGTCGTGTATCTCGTTGCCTATGCTCCACATGATAACGCAGGGGTGATTTCGGTCGCGGGTTATCCACGCCTTTACGTCCTTTTTGTACCATTCGGGGAAGAATCGCGAGTAGTCGTACTCGGTCTTGGATTCCTCCCAGACGTCGGAAAATTCGCTGTTTACAAGCAGCCCCAGCTCGTCGCAAAGCTCGGTAAGCTCCCGCGCGGGCGGATTATGGCTGGTGCGTATCGCGTTTACCCCCATATCTATAAGCATGGTGAGCTGACGGCGTATAGCGTCTTTGTTCACCGCCGCGCCCAAAGCGCCCAAGTCATGGTGCAGACATACGCCGTTTATTTTGGTGCGCTTTTCGTTAAGATAAAAGCCGGAAGATGGGTCGAACCTCGCGGTACGAAAGCCTATCTTACATTCCGTACTGTCAAGGATATTGCCCAAATTATCCAAAAGCTGCGTTGTCAATGTATACAGCTCCGGCTGCTCGGTGTCCCACAGCTCGGGATTGTCCATGAAAAATTCTATCTTGTGCAGCCGTCCCGCGACAGGGCCGCAGATATCCGCCGCGGGCTTACCTTTATATGAAATGATATGCCGTACCTCGCCGTCAAACTCCCGACACAGCTCGGTATCTATGTTTATTCTCCAGCGGGAGGTGCTGCGGTTCATCGGATAGCCTACCGCCTTGGCGTTGAAATACACCCCGTCGGTGACTATGTAGTCGTTCGAGGTTCGCCGTAGGTATACCGGCCGGTATATCCCCGCTCCGCTGTACCAGCGGGAATTGGGAGAAACATAGTTCACCCTTACAAGTATCTCATTTTCCCCATCCTGTAAAAATTCGGTGATATCGAAATAAAACGAGGTGTAGCCGTTCTTCCATTCCCCGACGGTCTTATTATTTATATATAGTGTGCTGTCCATATACACCCCGTCGAAGCAGAGTATATAGCTGTCGGAAAGCTCGTCCGCGCTTAGATAAAGGCTTCTTTTATACCAGCCGCAGCCGGAGCGGTACAGCCCTCCGGTATCCCCGATAAGCCAGTCGTGCGGCAGCTCGACGTCGTACCAATGCCGATCTTTAAGCGCGCCGATATCGGAATTTGGCGCGGTCAATGCAAATTTCCAGCCGTCGCAGAACAGGTTTCGCCCTCTTTTTATCATAAAAGTACCTCCGTATACCTATTAGTAAAGCCGATGATATTATTATACACCCCGCTTTCCGGAATGTCTACTGTTTTTTAGGAAAAACACCCGCGTTTTCTGCTGTTGAGAGCCTTAAATCTTAAAAAATCAGCGCTTTTGCACTAAAACGCGCAAAAAATCACAAAATTTCAAAATATATTTTGTACAAATTGACAATTGAAAAATAGTTCGATTTGCGATATGATATAAAGTAGCTGAAAAGGCTAAAAATATTTTTCATGGAGGACACTCAAAATGAAGTTAAAGAAAACTTTAGCTTGCGTGGCAGCTGCAGCTGTTGCAGTTTCCTCGCTCGCTCTGAGCGCTTTCGCTGAAGCAACAGAAGTTAAGATCACTGAGAAGCAGGGCTTTAACATTGCCGGCAAAGAGCTCGTAGGTGGTGACACCCTTAAAGTTACTATCACCTCATTAAAAGACGGTGATAACTTTACCAACGGTTGCGTTGGACACAACTCTCTCGCACTGATCGAGGAAAATGGCGGCGATACGTCCAAGGGTTGGACACAGGAAGCATGGGATATGCAGCCCACAGCTGACAACGGCTCAAAGGAAATAACTGTTGATATCAACGATATTCCTTTTGTGAACGATGATGCAGGCAATCCTACCGAAGTAAGAGAAGATGTGCAGGTTCAGGTATGGTGGTATGACGGTGATGTATCTGTTACTTATGAAGTAGTAGCAGCAGCAACCCCCGGTATGACCGAGCTTCCTGATGATGCATATCGTGTAAAGCTTACCAGCACCGGCGTTGTAACCGCTGAAGGTGGCGTATACCGTGTAAACATTTCTAATCCTTACAACGACAGCGAAGAAGCAACGATCCTTGATAAGGCTGACCTTGCAGGTGCAGTTGCAATCGGTATCCACTTCGATGTAGCAGAGTTTGATGATTACGGCGAGGCATTTAATGTAACTGCAATAACAGAAGATACTGCTACCAAGCAGGCTTACTGGGGCGAAGGCAATGCTGCTAACAACGGCGTTACTATCACTCCCGCAACCGTAGACAAAGACGGCGACTACATTGTATGGGTAGTATTTGATCAGCCTATCGAAGCTACTGAAAATGTTGTTCTGGCTCTTATCACCGACATTCCGGAAGTTAAGACCTCGACTAACGAACCCGGCGACGGCGTTCCGGTAATTACTGTTAGCGAAGTCGGCGTACAGGATGGCACTCCCGCTGAAGATAACAGCAGCGAAGATGACACCAGCAAAGATGACACCAGCAAAGATGACACCAGCAAAGGCGACACCAGCACTCCTACTACCGGCGATTCCAAGGACGACGGCGTTCCGGATACCGGTGTTACTCTGGCAGTAGTTCCTACTGTTCTTGCAGCAGCAGCTCTGGTTGGCGCAGCAGTAGCTACCAAGAAAAGAAAGTAATCTATAACGATTAAAATTTTCTTAACAAAGACGACCCCCGCTTAGCGGGGGTCGTTTTTTGCTGTGGTTGTGTTTTTTCCCTTTGATTTCGGAGCCGAAAAAATTAATGGTTGTGGGGCGTAGCCCCACAAAAAGGGCGGG
>CANRII010000023.1 GCA_947630685.1 uncultured Ruminiclostridium sp.
GCCCGCGAAGCTGTCAACGTCGCTGCCTATCTCACGCTGGTTTACCATACTCTGCTTATGAGTGTGAAGATACTCTATAGGATCCTCTACCGTGATTATGTGGCAGTTCTTATGGCGGTTGATATGGTCTATCATCGCCGCAAGCGTGGTAGATTTACCGGAACCGGTAGGTCCTGTTACCAGCACCAAGCCTCTCGGACGAAGTGCAAATTCTCCCATAAGTCCGGGCAGCATAAGATCTGACAAGGTCGGGATATCGTTTCTCAGCAGACGAAGCGCCACCGCGTGGTAGCCTCTTTGCCTGTAGACGTTGACTCTGTGACGGTATCCGGAGGCGGATACATACGAAAAGTCGGTATCCAGACCCTTTTGGATAGAAGCCTTATGCTTCATCGAGGTTATCTGATTTATGATGTTTACTATGATAGGCTCGGTGCAGTCGGGATAACCGCTGAGCTTTTTGATGCTGCCGTGCAGTCTTACCACCGGAGGAAGTCCCGCTGTAAAGTGCAGGTCGGAGCAGCCCAGCTTTCTTGCCTCGTCGAGGATCTTATTGATATCCATCATGTTATTGTTGTTATTGGTATTATTCTCCACTGTCTTGTTCTCCTTTTAATTATACAGAATATGTAGCCTTTACCAGCTCGTCGAGCGTAGTGGTGCCGGCAAGTACCATTTCGGCAACGTTATCTCTCAGCAGCCTCGTACCGTTCTTGACCGCCTGATTGCCTATCTCCTCCGCGGTAGCGTCATGCGAGATAAGCTCCTTTATATCGTTAGTGGTAACGATTATCTCATGTATCGCAGTCCTGCCCTTAAAGCCCGTATTGTGGCAGGTACGGCAGCCGCCGCGGTGCGCCTGGTATATCTCCACCGGCTGATCCTTGCCTACAAGTCTTAAGTCGGCAGGCTCGGTAAGCGTTACCTTTTCCTTGCAGTCGGGACACAGCAGCTTGACAAGTCGCTGTGCTATTATCCCTATCAGGGAGGTAGCCACCATGTACGGCGCAACACCCATATCTATAAGACGAAGTATCGTACTTGCCGCGTCGTTTGTATGCAGGGTGGAAAGTACAAGGTGTCCGGTTATCGCCGCACGTATCGCTATATCCGCCGTCTCACCGTCACGTATCTCACCGACCATTACCACGTCGGGGTCCTGACGGAGTATAGAACGCAGCGCTGCGGCAAAGGTAAGACCCGCTTTCGCGTTTATCTGTACCTGATTTATACCGTCTATCTTCTTCTCGCACGGATCCTCAACGGTAACTATGTTGACGTTAGGCTTAGAAAGCTCGCCGAGGGTAGCATACAGCGTTGTGGATTTACCCGAACCGGTAGGCCCGGTAACCAGCATAACTCCGTGCGGACAGCGTATGATCTGCTTGAACATTTCGTAATTGTACAGCGTCATACCGAGGTCGGTTATCTTTCTGGTCTTTTCGTCCGCCGTTGACAGCAGACGGATAACGCACTTTTCTCCGTATACGGTAGGTATCGTGGAGACACGGACGTCAAGGTTCGTACCGTCTATCGTCATACCGAAACGTCCGTCGAGCGGTATACGCTTTTCGGCGATGTTCATGCCGCCGAGTATCTTTATACGCGTTATCAGAGAATTATGCACGGCAGGCTTTACGTTCATCTGTTCGATAAGCTCGCCGTCGACTCTCAGCCTTATCCTTGTCCTGTCCTTGAAAGGCTCTATATGTATATCCGACGCGTTCATGTGGAAAGAGGTCTCAACTATGGTATTTACCAGCTTAACTATCGGGGCGTTATCGACACGCTCGCCGGATTCAAGCTCCTCCGCGGACATTTCCGCACCGCTGTACTCCTTGTTGAGCTCGTCCATCGCGTTGCTCACGGTCTGCTGCGAGTACGCCTTGTTTATCGTTTCGTTTATCGCGGATTTCGTCGCGAGCATGGCATGGATCTCCATGCCGGATATGACCTTAAGCTCTTCAAATATATAGAAGTTTATCGGGTCGTCGGTCGCTACGGTAAGTCTTTGCCCGTTCATCGCAAACGCGACGCAGCAGTTCTTCTTGGAAATATCCTCCGGTATCTTCTTTACCGCCTCTATATCTATCTTGGTAGTGGTAAGGTCGATAAACGGTACCTTCAGCCTTATAGACAAAGCGTGAGCAAGCTGCGTTTCGGAAACGTATCCCAGCTCCAGCAGCATATCGCCGAGCTTCTTTCCGCCGCTCTCCTTTTGCCTTCGCAGCGCCTCCTGCAGCTGTTCTTCGGTCAGAAAGCCGTTTTCTACCAATATCTGACCTATAGGTATATTTTTCATCGGTTGAGTTTTACCCCCTATTTAATCCCGCCAAAAGCGGAAATAATATTCTGTGTTAAAAGTCTTCCGGTAAAGGTTGAAATTTTCGCTGATTTATGGTAAACTATATAAAAACGACCGAAAGGAAGATTTATATGACCGGCATAATAGCCTATGATGTTTTTATGTGTGTCATGGTGTTCATATTCGGAACGGTTATCGGCAGCTTTCTCAATGTTGTTATCTACCGGACCCCGCTGGGTATGTCGATCGTCACCGGACCGTCTCATTGTACCACCTGCGGCACAAGGATCAAGCCCTACGACCTTATCCCTATTGTAAGCTGGTGCCTGCTCGGCGGAAAATGCCGCGCCTGCAAAGCTAAAATATCCGTGCGCTACACTATCGTGGAGGCGCTGACCGGAGTAATGTTCCTGCTGGCTTACATCCGCTATTCCCTCACGCTGATGCTTCCGATGTCGATAATACTGTTCTGCGTGCTTATCGCGCTGAGCTTTATCGACCTTGACCACATGCAGATACCCTACTGGTGTACCGGCACCGTCGCGGCTCTCGGCGTGATAAACGTCATAATTACCGCGGTAATGCCCTCTCCGGCAAACGACCTGTGGTGGATGCACCTGCTGTACGCGCTGGCTGTCGCAATACTCGCCGGACTGCTTGCCCTGCTCGGCGGACTGGGCGGAGGAGATTTTCAGCTTATCACCGCGTCCGCGCTGCTGCTGGGAGTAAGGATAATACCGGCGCTGTTCATCGGAGTGATACTCGGCGCGATATACGGTATCGCCGTTAAGCTCGCGTCAAACGCTGACGTAAAGGACAAGACCTCAAAGCTCACCGAGTTGTTCATCGGTTGGCTGGAAAACAACGATCCCACCGCCGATAAAATAATCATGGGCGAATACGAGGAGGGAAAAGTCCATATCACCCGCTATGAATACGAGGGCAAAAAGCTCAACGAAGCGCCCGAAGATACCGCGCTGGAAGAAAACGTTTCGGAGATCTTCGCCGACGTTCCCGCAAATCATGAGTACATATTCCGCGTTTCGGTGAAAGGCGGAATTATAGACAAGCTAAGACTTCAGCGGCGTATCGCGTTCGGCCCGGCTATCAGTATAGGCGTCGCGGCAAGCATGCTGTACGGAAATACCATCCTCACCGCCTGGATGAACATTTTTGGCATCGCCGTATAAAAAACTATATTCAGCCATTCGGGATAAGACCCGAATGGCTTTTTTTGTTAAGCTGCAGAAACGGAGAAATCTCTTATTCTGTATAATATCACGATACCGTTATCTGTAGGAGTATCTTTTAAGTCTGCGTTGCTTTCGGGAAGCAGACTGCTGGTAACGACGTTTTCATTGTACAGCGAATTTATCACGTTGAACATCTGATAACGCGGGCTTGCTATCGGCTCGCCGTTTTCATCATACGGAGCAACGCCGATCTTGCACCACGTTTTGGAGTCTCCGCCGCCTGTCTTGACGGTTTCAAAGGTGTATTTGAAATTCACACCCTCGTAATAATCATCGACAAACAATCTCCACTTGTCTTTCTGAGCCAGTTTTTCTTCGTATTCCTCCACCGAGGAAATAGCGCCGAGGTCGTATATACGGCTGCCCTCTCCGCTGTTCATTATAACCATTGCATACAGCACCTGCGGAACGCTCTTGCTGGATATATCGACAAGGTGCGCGTTGACTCTAAAGGACGAGCTGTCTACATCTGTTTCGTCCAGTACCAGATCTCCGCTTGCGTCTACCGGAAATACTCCTATATTGTAGGTAGAACAGGTCGACATTCTGTCAAAAA
Source organism: uncultured Ruminiclostridium sp. (assembly GCA_947630685.1). Lineage (GTDB taxonomy): Bacteria > Bacillota > Clostridia > Oscillospirales > Ruminococcaceae > Ruminiclostridium_E. The sequence goes on from CANRII010000023.1 coordinate 4,115, forward strand.
GATAAGTGCTTATCGTATCGGTCGCACCGTCTAAGTTTACGTTGCCTTTAAGACCGCTTATAATACCGCTGACCGAGTTGAACAACATCATCGCAGCCGCGCAAAGCAACGCGGTGACGGCCATTGCGATCACCATTTCCACGAGAGTAAAGCCCTTTTTCTTAAACAGCTTTTTCATGCCGGTTACCGACTCTCCTTTCAGATTTTTTCTTTGCCGTGCTGCCGTCATCTCTTGTTATACAGCCCCGGAGTTTCCGAGTCGTGCAAAGTAACGTATGTGTTTGGCAGGGTGCTGTCCTTTTCAATAAAGTAATTTGCAAAGGACTTGTATTCATTGTTGTACGAGGCTATAGGCATTCTCGCCGTGAAAGAAACCTTGTAAGAGGTTTCCTTGTCGGACAATTTGTTATCACCGATCCTTACAGTACGGCCGAGGACGTATATCTTCGCCTTGCCGTCGGTAGCCGCGGCTACGATCTTTGAGCCTGTCGGCAAAGCGACCTTAATGGACTGTGCAAACGACCGGCTGAGCAGCTGATCCGGCGTAAGAATTTCCACCGTCAGCGCAACGTCCACCTCTGTTCCGTCCGCATTCGGGGTCGCGGAATCCTCTGTGACCGTCACGCCCTGTATCGCAGCAGTACCGTATACATGGCATTCGCTGCTTGCCATCATGCTTTGTCCGTCGGACGGCTTGCCGCTGCCGCCTCCGTCGCCTTCCTCCCACTCAGCGTCACCGCTGCCGGAAGCGAGCGGTATTTCAGCGGTCATAGTGTCCAGCTCCAGACGCTCGTCGGTGTCGTTGGTGTTGCTGATTATGCTTACATTATTTACGGAAAGAGTGCCGCCGAGGAAATTCAGCATAAGGTCGAAAGTACCTCTGTCGGTAATGTCTTCGTCATTCAGCATTACCAGAGATTCTATCTGCTTATCAAGATCCTTATCCACTCTGTCGTTGCGTGAATACAGCTTTATACATAGTGCAAGCATCTGCATGACGATAGCTGCCATTATAGCAAATATCGCTATCGCCACCATACACTCTACGAGTGTAAAGCCTTTTTTGGAGCGTAAGCGTTTTGTCGTTTTCATTGCTGTACCCCCCTATTAATTGTAACCCATGCGCTTCCATGCGCGGTTGGTAGTTTTTATCTGGCTGGAGTCCGCTTTATTGTTGTTGGTCTGCGCTAAAAGGTGACTCATAAGGTCGCGGCGTGCCTGCTCGCGTTCCTCTATCTTTTTATTCTTTTCCGGGTCGGTATCCTGTATCGGGTCAACGCCGTTCTCTATCGGATAAGTATCGTGCATGATATCATAGTAATCATAAGGCAGAGTACAGATATACACACCGCTGGCCTGTATTGCATAGTCGCCCACGATAAGACCGCCGAGTATTCCCGGGTTGTCGTTGCCGTTGTTAGCGTTCAATCTCTGATACGGCGCATAGATAAATCCTCCGGTGAACGCGCCGCCCGAGGTTATATCGAACTCGCCGTTCTTCTGGGAATCCACTATGAATATGTTGTTGTGGATATAATACGGTGTGCCGCCGTTGAAGTTTGCCGGATCGGAGAATACGTCTATGACCTCATCGACATACAAATAATCATCATTAAGCAGCGGTACGAGATTAGCGTCGGAACCTGCTGTAGCCATACCGCGCGGGAAGCCGTGATCGTCGGCGAACCTCTGTTCAAGGGTGGTTATACGCGTCTTTAACTTTGCTACCGCCTGATCTATGGTATCATTTATCGTTATCTCTTCTCCAAGATCATTATGCGTAGCCACATATGCTCCGATATGTCCTACAAAGGACTGACCGGGAGTTACATACTCGCAGCCCTCCGGTACTACGAATACCACGCAGCCTTTTCCCTTTATCAAAACCTGATAAGGCGTGCTGCCGGTATCGCTGTTAAAGCAAGCCCAGTTGAAGCAGTTAAATTCATCTCTCCTTGACTCGGACGCGTCAAAGCTGTTGTTGCCGTTTTCGTCCTTAGTCAATACGCAGTTAGGATTAAGGCGGATATAGAGATTTGAATAGCCATTCGTCGCTTTGGAATTTGCCGTGTCTATTATAAGACCGCGATCCCAACCGCCCAGCATATCGATATTCTCAAGTATCATGACCTTGTTGTCCTCGGAAGGCGCGCTCATTGAAGAGCCGGGAACTACGGGCATTTTAGCGCCGTCGGTCTCCGCCGAAATAGTCATGACCTTATGGTCGTCCTCATGTACCCAGCCCTCGGTGATCATGTATTTATAGTCAATATTTACCTTAGCGTCTTCGGTAAGCGGGTTGTTCTCATTTCCGCCGTCATGGAACACGTCTTCAAGCTTCCATTCGGAGTATACCGGTGTAGGCTGACCGAGCGAACCGAGAATATTATTACTTACGTCGCTGGGCAACTCTTCATTTGTCCAAGTGCCGTTTTCGTGCAGACCGTTTACATAGTCCTCCCATACGGTTACCTTAGGACCGTCTACCATAGCCGCGTTTCCGCCGTCTCTAAGCTGCTGTCTTATCTGCTCGCCCTTTATCTGTACCTCGGCAAAATAGCTTTCACCGTCAGACCAATCGTTTCCGGGTGAATATTTCGGTTCTAAGCCGGAATATTCCATTACATAGCCGTTCACGTCAAATTTATCGGAAACGCCGCCGTAAATTGTAACGTGCTTGCCGTCTGCGGCAGCTCTTGCCGTACCGGTAGAAAGGCAGTAAATATTACCGCCGACATGGATAGTGCCGTTGATCGCGGTATTGAAGCCGCTGTTGATGAACAGATCGCCGTCAACGTATACGTCGCCGTCGGTCCTAAAGCTGCCCATATACATATCGCCCTTAACAAAAATATCGGTGTTAGGGTTGTTCTGTGAATTAGAGTCAGCATAGAAATCGCCCAGTACATATACCATTATGTTGTCTTCAAATGTCAGTCCCGGAGCGGCGAAGTCCTCGCCTACACGGACGATACCCTTTTGGAATACGCCCTCATCGTTTGTGCCCGCCATTTTCATAACGCCGATATTAGTGTTGTAAAGATCCTTATCGACGTTTATCTCCAATTGACGTTTAAGGGCGTTCATGCCTGCTCCGTTGCCGGCCTTCGATACCTCTGCGGAAGCGCTGGAGGAGTTAAGCTCGCCCAGCTCCAAAGAACCGGAGCATACCACGTCCGCGTTTATCTCGAAAAGTCCGAGCTTTGCATATTCGTTATCCAAGAACAGCGTCGTAACAACGTGTCCGAAAGAAAGGTTGATATCATACGGAGTATATCCTGTACCGGTAAAGAAACGGTCGAAGGTAGCGACTTCCTGCTTACCCGCTGCGGTCTCAATGGTAAGCTCGCCGATACTGGTTATGACCTGTCTTTCTCCGTTCACGTCGCTCTCGGTGGTTATGCTGAACACGCTGGAATTTTTCGCGGTGTCCGCGCTCAGCTTTTTAACGGTTATCTTGACCTTACCGAGTCCGCTGCCTGCAAGCTCCGCAAACTCCGAACCGTTGGTATCGGTCAGCGACAGTTCGTTTCCTACCGTCAGCGAGGTGATAGCCTCTATAAACTGGTTGTTTGAATCAGCTACATTTTTGCCCACATAATCCGCAATAATGTCATTTATCGCGATCGCGCTCTGGTACGCCTGCTCGTTGGAATACTTGGCCTCTACTTCCTGCCTTGCGGAATTTACCGCATAAAACAGCGCCGACGCCATTACGATAAGTACCGACATTATCGCGATAACAAAGAACAAAACGCTGCCTTTTTTCGAGGTGAGCCGTTTCAGCCGCTGCCTAAACGAACCGATGCTTTTATTCATTGCCCATTCGTCCTTTCTTTAATACTCATATCGGCGCAAAAAGCCCTGTGCTTTTACGCAAGGGCAATTTGCCGTAAACCGCTTATGCGGCTTCGCTTGTTGTGGTGGTATCTGCTGCACTCTCGGTCGAACCGAACGGATCGGCTACCGGCTCTATGCAGTACAGCTTAACGGTAAAATCCATGTTGTATCTGCCCCAGCCGGCGTTGTTTGTCGGCTCGGAGGATTCCTGAGAAGATTCGGCGTCCTCCGGTGCTGAACCGTTCGCGCCGTCATACGCGTTGGTGAGTATCTCCGTGGATTTTTCCGCAAGCTCAAAGTCCGCAGCGACAAGATAGGTCGCCTTTCTCTGCGGATTGCCGTCCGCGTCAACGATAGTATCGTCATATATTCCCGCGTTGATGGTATCGGCGAAATTGTGCAGATTTTCCAGCTCGTCTGAATATGCCGTGAACGACACGGTGGAAACGCCCACCGTTACCGGCTCGCTGAGTGCGAGCAAGGTCGCCAGAGCGTCCTTGAGGTACATGACCTTCTCACGATCGGTCATGCTGTCCGGGTCTATCTCGTTATCTGCGGCGTCGGTTATCATCGTTTGCGCAAAATCCTTAAGAGGATAGCTTACCTGCGAGCTTCCTATCAGGGATATCGAGATAGCTTCCGTCGACATTGGGCCTACCGAAAGACCGTCTATCCTTATATCCTTGCCCTTTGCGATGAACTGGCGCATTATCTCGTCAGCCTCTACCGGGGTAAGGTCGTTGTAAAATCCGTCCGCGAGATCCTTACCGAGCTCGTACTCGGCCTTGATATCGCTGTCGATGGTGCTTTCACGCTCTAACCGCGACAATATATCGCTGTAGGATGAATTTGCCGCGTCCAGATTTTTCTGGTTTACATCAATATCGTTGAAGTTGGGGAGTATGAACATAAAGAATCCTACGCCCAGAATTACCAGTACCAAAAGTACAAATACGATTATCTTTTCCTGTTTGCTCATTTGCATAGCCGATTCCCCCTCTCTTACTCTGCTACCGACTCGCTGGTCGTCGTGTCGTCGCTTGCCGTTTCTTCCTCGGTCGTGCCGCCTGTTCCTTCGGCCATGGCTTCATAATCCGAATCGGTGACCGTCGCAATGTCGTTGCCGGGCTTTATATTCATATTAAGGGTAAATTCGACCAGTATCCTGTCGTTTGAGCTTCCGGAAGAATTGACCGCGCCGCGGTTAACTTCGTAACCGGTATAGTTCATATTGATATTTGAGAAATATCCCTGCGCCTCAAGCGCTCTTACGTACTGAGAAGGCTGCGCTTCGCTCTCGGCGATGAATCTTGCGGTAACGTTGTAGCCGGATATCTCTACCGAGTCTACCAGGACAATGTCCTTGAGCTGTTCTCTTATGTCGGCGGGAGTGATATCATCGATACCGTCCTGCTTTTCTATCGGCTCACGCAGCATTTTTATTACGTCGGTGGTAGCTTTCGGCATGAACTCAAAGATGTTGTCCGCATTCTGGATAGTGGTGCGGTAGCTCTTAAAGTTGTTCAGCACCTGCTCTCTTTCATCAAGCGCGGTCAGTCTGGATTGCAGCTCGGGATCGCTTATCTGAGCTTTCACGCTGGAGGTCTGAGCCTTGATATTGTCGTTTATCATCGTGATGACAAAGTTTGCGATAAATACCGCCGCGATGCTGCCCAGCACCGTCGCTCCCAAAGCGATGAAGAACGGAGCCATGCCCTGCTTTTCCTTAGCCGCTGTGGAGCGCAGCAGGTTGATATGCTCAAGCTCTTTATTCACCTTATATAACGAGCCTATCGCGTTGGCGTATTTTGTAAAGTCGAAGTCCGAACGGGTAACTATGTTCGTCGGCATGCTCAGTATGTGGCAGGGTACGTTGAACGGCGCTACCGCGTTGGTCAGCGAGATGAAATCGGTTATTTCACCGTAGAACATGATCTCCTTGATAGGCTTCATGTCTTTCCTCTGCTGGAAGAACTGGAACATTCTGAACAGGTTGTCGTTTACCGCCTGGTTGAGGTAATCCGGCGCGTTGTTGTAATCTGCCGCGTCAATGTGGAAGTAACGGGAGAATGTCAGCACGCCTTCGTCGTAAAGGTTGATGTTCAAAAAGCCCTTATCCACCTGCACCAGCATCAAAGGCATTGCCGTGCCCATCTTCTGGGTATTCTGGATAAGCCTTGATATCGAGTTGTTGGATACGTTTACCGCGCTGAGCTTAAGTCCCATATGAGTGAACAGCTTTACATAGCCGTCTACCATTCTCTGCGGGCAGGCGGTGGCCAGCACCTTTATCATCGGGGTATCGTTCTCGTCCTTGGTCTCCCCTACTATAGTATATGATATATTATAATCGTTCGAGATACCCATGTTGCTGCCTATCATCGCTTCGATAGCAGCGGAATTGGTTATCTTCTTTGGCTTGGGGAGGGTAAGCTCTCTGTACAGTATCGAGCTTGAGTTTATGGATATTATCGTATCCTTTTCCTTGATATTGCGGGAGGTGATGATATCGATTATCTCCGCTGCCACCATCGGCACGTCCGATATGTAACCGTTACTGATAAGTCCGGCTTCGATATCGCGGAAATCGACCTCCTCGATCTTTATCTTGTTACCGTTAGCGCTTCCGCGCACCAGCTTTATTTGTCTGTCGGTAATATCTATTGAAAGCATAGTATAGTTTTTCCTTTCGTATTTTTCTGAAAGACCGCAATTATGCTTCGGCCATTCCCGCCATACCGCCGTAGAGTATCGGGAAGATACCGGCAAGTATCGTACCTATCATAACGCCCATGAATATGATCATCAAAGGCTCGAGCAATGAAACCAGATTGGCTATCGCGGTATCCGCTTCCTCGTCGTAGTAGTCGGAGGATTTCTCCAATATGCCGTCCAGCGAGCCTGATTCTTCACCGACATATATTATCGAGATAAACATGCTGTCGAACACGCCGGTACGTCCTATCGCTACAGAAAGCGCCTCGCCGCGCTTTACATTCTCGATAACGTCGTCGAACGTACTTATTATATATGTGTTGCCCAGCGTTTCCACCGATTTTTCGATACAGTCTACCATTTGCAGACCGCTGGCAAACAAATTCGACATAGTTCGAGCAAATCTCGCGGTATAGACCGTCCTCAGCAGTCCGCCGACCTTCGGTATCTTAAGCAGCAGTTCGTCCCATTTCAGCTTTGTCGCCGGAGTCTTCATCGCTATTACTATCGCTATTACTATCGCGACGATTATCAGCACAAGTATGTACCACTGATTTATCAGAAAGTCGCTTATGGCAAACATCGCGGCGGACAAGGGTGCAAGATCGTCGCCCGCAAGCTCACGGAACATCGGCATTATCAATACGAACAAGCCGATAAACATTACCACCAGCAAAACAAGCAGCACCAGCGGATATATCATCGCGCTCTTGACCTTGTTCTTGGTCTTGTTGTCCTTTGCGTAATGCTCGGATACACGGTTCATTATCATATCCAGATTACCGGATACCTCGCCCGCGCTTACCATGCTGCAAAACAGGTTCGGGAACACGCCGGGCTTGGTAGCCAGCGCCTCCGAGAAAGAACGGCCTTTCTGGACTTCCTCGTAGACATCCATCAGAACCGCTTTCTGCTTTTTATCCTCCTGCTGATTCGTAAGTATCTGCAGCGCCCTTACCAGACTTATACCGGCGGTGAGCATCGCCGCAAGCTGACGGCTGAAGTTTGCCAGATCCTTGGTCTTGAATTTGAATTTTACATCGGCGCTTTTTCCCCTCTGAGCATCTCTGTAAGAGTTGCAGTACAGACCCTTTTGGCGCAGCTTTTCAATAAGCTCGCCCGCGTCCTCTGCCTGCTCCGTGCCTTTGATCCTTTTACCGTTAGAATCGGTGGCAATATAACTGAATGTTGCCAAAGCCTCTCCTCCATTCATACTTTTTCTGACATTAAAGAACATGCCGAAAAAAGGTATTCCTATGATTATACTAATTATATCATATTCAAACAGGAATAGCAAGTGCTGATTAATGACATAACAAACAATTTTATCGGTGATTTTTTATGAAATTTTTACTAAACATTTATTAATTTTTGCACTATTAATAAAAAATGTACAATTGTATTATACTATTCTCTCATTTCGTGTCCAGCGCTATCTCCATCATATCGGTAAGAGAACGCTCGCGCTCCTGCGGAGTGATATCCTCGCTGCCGGCTATCGGGTCGTTGGATATGGTGAGTATGCACAAAGCGCGCTTTTTAGCGTAAGCGGCGTTCATATACAGCGCGGCGGCTTCCATTTCCACCGCCAGCACGCCCATTTTTGCCCATTCCGCCAGACTTTGGGAAGCGTCGTAGTACACCTCTCCGGTCAGCACATTGCCGATATGGACGTTGACGCCGCGCGCCTTTGCAAGCTCAGCCGCCTTTACAAGCAGCTCAAAATCCCCTATCGGAGCGTAAATTCCCGGTAAACGGTACTGCGCCGCGTACCCGGTATCGTGGCACGCCGCCTGCGCCAGCACTATATCCCTGGGCTTTTCATTGGGGACAAGGCAGCCCGCCGTGCCTATTCTTATAATGGTATCCACATCGTAGAAATTATACAGCTCCCAGCTGTATATCCCTATCGAGGAAACGCCCATGCCGCTGCCCTGCACCGATACCTTTTCCCCGCGGTACAGCCCGGTATAGCCGAACATGCCGCGTATTTTGCTGTAGCATACGGCGTTTTCCAGATAATTTTCCGCGATGAATTTCGCTCTCAGCGGGTCGCCGGGCATAAGCACCCGTGCGGCTATCTCGCCCTTTTCGGCGCCTATGTGGGGTGTGTGTACGTCTGCCATGTTTATCCCTTTCTTTTTCACTTTAGTGTTCAAAAGTACGTTCTTCAAACTTATGAGCGCATAAATTTACATAAAAAGTAATTTTCTGTAAATAACAAGAAATTTCATCCGAATATCAAGCATTGAAATTCCCTGTTTATGTAAATAAAGTTACAAGAATGTTACACTTTCACAAGATTTGACCTGTTTATATCATAAATTATACACTATTTTTCAAAAAATGTCCAGTAAATTTTGACTTACCGGGTTTATTTTTGGCATTGAATACAAAAATAGCGCAAAAATGCAAATTTTCAGTAAAATCCTCTTGACCGTTCTCAAAAGTTTATGTATAATAGGGCAAGCGGTTGAAGATAATATCAATGACCGCGAAGGCATATATGTATTAAGGAGTGTAACATTATGAAAAAGATCATTGCAATGATTGCAGCAGCAGCTATGATAGCAGCTTGTGTTACCGCTTGCGGCAACAACAACAGCTCCAGCGCTGCCGACACCACCAGCAGCACCACAGCTAACGTAGGCGGTTCTACCTCCGTTGCTGAATAAGACTGACTGAAACGAAATCTCCCCCTCGTAAGCTTAGAGGGGGAGAATTTTTGTATATATAAAATCAAAGCTGCGACAAATACTTTTGATAAATACTCTCTGCGCTGCGGCCGTGGGCGCGGTTATATCGGTTGACGGTAAGCGGCAGCCCGTCAAGCACGGTAGGCTTTTCTTCACAGGTCATTATTACGGTGATGCCGGCGCTTTCGATTATCTTATCCGCGCCCTCTCCTATCAGACCGAACGGGTACGCAAAGCCGACAGGGCGTTTTCCTATAAGTTGGGACAATTTGAGCTGAAGCTGCTGGATATCCCCGTACAACGCCTTGCGGTAGCTTTCGTCGTCCTCGCCGTATTTTCTCGAACAGCCTTGTCTGTCGCCGCCGTTTAGGTGCATAGAATAGGTATGGTTGCCTATCTCGGCGTATTCGCTCTCCTCCAGCGTCTTTACCTCCTGCCAGCTCAGATAGGCAAAGCTGAGATTTTTTTCATTGTCGGGCAGCTCGGTATATTCGTCCGAAAAATCGCCTACAATATTAAATACCGCTTTCATTTTATACTTTTCGAGCAGCGGCAGCACATACTCCACCGCCGTTTCATACCCGTCGTCAAAGGATATCATGACCGCCTTTTCCGGCAATTCTTCGCCGTTTTGCAAAAGCTGCGCCGCCTCCGACGGAAGTAAAGAGGTGAATCCCTCCCGCGACAGGAACTTAAGATCCTCCTCCAGCTCGTCCGGCGAGACGCAGTAATCGTTATGATAAGACGGGTCTTTCAATACCTGATGGTACATCAGACCGAGCAGCTTGTCCTGCATTCTCACCTCGTCCGCACCGACCGTCGCGGCGAACAATATCCCCAGCATTACCGCCATCGCAAGCAGTCCCGCCGCCGACGCTATAAAGCCCTGACTTTTGTATTTTTCCATGTTTTCCCCTCCCCGCAATATCGCCGATTTTTCCTATATTGAACATTATGCACAGCGGCAAAGATATTTATTCTTCTTTATTTCGTCGGTTTTGATAAAATTTTCAAATTTTATGAGCTAAGGACTTGAAAAATCTTGACAAGCTGAACACATACGAGTATTATATCATGTGAGAGTTTTGCTCAAACCGTTTTACCGACGTTGGACTATTTATCATAATAATATAATAAACCGCTTTTTATCTAATTTATTTCAATTTATACGGAGAGTGATAATTTTGAACAGCACAAACCCGGCAGTCAGCATTATAATGCCGGCATACAAAACCGAAAAATACATCGGAAAATGTCTTGATTCCGCGATAGTGCAGGACTTTAAGCTGCCATACGAGATAATCGTGGTGAACGACGGCTCGCCCGACCGCGTGGGAGAGATCGCGGAGCAATACGCCGCGCGGTACGACTTTATCCATGTGATAAACAAGGATAACGGAGGTATCTCCTCGGCGCGCAACGCGGGAGTTTTCGCCGCGGAGGGAGATTATATCGCTTTCGTGGACAGCGACGATTATTTACAGCCGGATTACCTTAGCAAAATGTACGAAAAAGCGACAGAGACCGGCGCGGATATAGTTTGCTGCAATTTCAACAATGTTCTGGAGGGCACCGATTATTCGGTAAAATGCGTGCTTAAGCATCTGCCCGGCGTTTACGATTCCCGCCGCATGCTAAAAAGCCTGCTGCTGGACGTTACTATGCGCAGCTACCCGTGGAACAAGCTGTACCGCCGCTCGATATTCACCGATAACCGCATACTGTTCCCTTACGGGCTGAAATTCGAGGACGCCGCCACCATGCCTAAAATATTCCACTTTGCGAAAACGGTCGCGGTGATAGACGATCATCTGTACAATTACGTCCGCCGCCCGGACAGCATAACCGGCGCGCTGAAAAAATCCGACGTGCGGGATTATATCGAATATTTCATCTCGCTGCGCGGATTTTTTGAACAGAGGAACATCTACCGCGAAAATCGGCTGTACTTTTATATCCTGCGCAAAAAGGTATCCGTGACGGTGCTGGGCATGCTCATCCGCTGCTGGATAAGCGACAGGAAAAACACTCACGTCTGGAGCAATTATAAACGCGCCCGCAGAGTGCTTAAGCTCTGCTCCACCGATAAATATTATTTTGCGGATAAACAAAGCTTGATGATAGCGCTTAAATAAACATATAAATAAAAAATCTACCCCGGCTTATAAAGTCGGGGTAGATCGTTTTATACTATATTATTCGGTATCATCGGGGGTATCATCCTTACCCAAAGCGCCTATCACCTCGGAGGTCTCCTTTACCGGGGCGACGCCGTCCTCTATCATGCTGAGCATGTGCGGAACTATCGCGGGGTCAAGCTGCGTTCCGCTGACCTTTTGCAATTCGGATTCTATCTTCTCTCTGGACAGCGCCTTTCTGTAGCAGCGGTCGCTGCTCATCGCGTCATAAGTGTCCGCAACGCCGATTATGCGCGCTTCCAGCGGGATATCCAGCCCCGCCTTGCCCTCGCAGTAGCCGTGCCCGTCATAGCGCTCGTGGTGGTATCTCGCACCCTGCGAAATCCCCTCCAGCGCGGTGAAATCCTTTAGTATCCTGCCGCCTATCGCCGGATGCGTGCGGATAACGTTCATTTCCTCATCGGTGAGTCTGCCGGGTTTATTAAGTATCCGGTCGGGTATGCCTATCTTTCCTATATCATGCAGCAGCGCGATATAATATATCCTCTCCTGCTCCGACTCGTCGAGTCCCATGCGCTTTGCGAGCTCTCTTGAATATGCCGCCACTCTAAGCGAATGGCCGTTTGTGTACTTATCTTTCGCGTCTATCATTCCCGCAAAGGTTTTCAGCGACTGCTCGACGATCTGCTTGTAAGCCTCCTGCCTGCGCTTTGCCGCTTTGAGCCGTGCCGCCATTACAAAATGCGCGGTCGCCGCCGCTATTATTATAAGAGCCGCCGCCGCAAGCACCCAGAACAGCGGGTATTCATATAAATGCTTAGCCTTGTTAAGCCTGATAGAGCAGGTCCTTACATCGTCCGGAGAATCGGGATAAAACACCCTTACGGTAAACGTGTAAGAGCCGCCGGGCAGATTGGTATAGCTTACCTTATCGCTTGAACCGGAGTCGAGCGCTATCTCCTCCGAGTCGAACCCCTCCAGCTGATACACCGTTTCAAAATCGGAGTTGCCGGTGTAGGACAGCGCCGCAAAATCCAAAGTGATACGCTGAGCGCCCGCCGGTATATCCAGCTCCGCCATTCCGCTGTAGGTATCGGAATCTACCGTAACGTCGTTTATGATAACGTTAGGCAGCGGCGCGTCGGTGCCGGAAAACTTAAATACGCTTATCCCCTGACGGGTAGCGATATACAGCGTGCCGTCCTCGTCGAGATAATTCCACGTGTTCGCGTTGAGCGAACCGGTAAGCCCGTGCCTGAAGCTGTATTCTTTGCCCTCGGTGAACTCTCCGCTGAGCAATTTTGCCTTGTCAAGCTCTATCACTCCGTTATTTTGCAGCAGCCACAGCTTGCCGTCGCGGTCGTAAAAATCGAAAATACTGCCCGCGCCTTTTATGAAATTCTCCAGCTTTCTAAACTTGCTTTTATCCCAGTAGTAAAGATTACTGCCCGCGCTGACAAAATACCCGTCGGAATCGCTGTCCGGCAGCATTCTCAGCACAACACCCTCTTCCAGGGAATCTTCAAAGCCGTAATAGGTTATCTTTTCGTCTTTCAGCGCGTAGATACCGCCGCCGTCGCTTCCCATATAAAGCGTGCCGTCCTCGTCCTGCGCCATGCACAATATCGCCGACACCGCAAGCCCGTTCTTGGCGTTATAGGTTTGGGTGACCTTGCCGTCCTTTATGATGTTTACGCCCTCTTGAGTAGCCGCCGCGTAAGAGCCGTCCGACAGCTCTGCCGTCAGTCGCACAAGATCGCTCACCATGCCTTTTTCCTGATTATAATCCGTCATTTCGCCGGTGGAGGGATCATAGCATATCACGCCGTGATCGGTATAGGAGGATACCCATACCATGCCCTTGCTGTCCGTCATGACGTGGCGTACTCTTTTGCCCTTTAGCAATTCGGTAAGCTCGTTTTCCACCGGCTCTCCGTCGGCGTTTACCACCTCAAGACCGCCGTCGTGCGCCACATAAAACAACCCGTCCGCCTTGGTCACGGCGTTTGCCGAAATACCGGCGATCTCGCTGTGCTCGCCGAGAGAATCTATGCAGCCACGGGTGTATTTTATAGCGCCGTAATTAGACGAGGCGAACCAGATATTCCCCTCGTAATCTATCACTGCGTCGTTGGTCGGCATCGTCTGATTTGTATCGTCGAACATGAGTATCTCGCCGTTTTCGTCCAGCAGAACAAAACCGTGCTCGCCGCAGACTATTATCCTGCCGTCACCGTTCACTTCTATCTTGTTATGCGTTTCTATGTAGCCCGCCGAGTATTGCTTTACGGTGTAATTCCCCTCGCCGTCAAAGGTGAGCTTTGCTATCTCGTTGCCGGAAGAGCCGAGGTAAATGTTCCCGTCCTTATCGGAGGCGGTGCAGTATATCTCCGCGGAATCGAATATCTCGTCGGAGGATACTATCATCTCCGCCTTGCCGTCCTTTACCACCGCGCATTTGCCGGAGTTCATCGCGGCCCATACTCTGCCGAGCGGGTCGCAGGCGACGGAATATACCGTTTCACCGACAAGCTCGTCGTCGGTGTACACTTGAAGACTTCCGTCCTTTATCTCACACATACCGGAGGTGGAGGCGGCGTATATCCTGCCGTCCGGCCCCTCGGCAAAATCCCTTATGCACAAAAACGTATAGTCGCCGGGACTTTTTATAAGCGTAAATTCTCCGTCCTCGTACAGATATACTCCCGCGTCGTTGGTGCCTATCCACAGTCTGCCGGAGGAATCCACAAACAGCGAGCGTATCGACGAGGAGGATATGCTGCCGTCCTTGCTGAAATTAGAAAACGTGCTGCCGTCATAGCGTATCAATCCGCCGTAGCTGCCTATCCAGATATAACCGTCGTCGGTCTGGGTAACGGCGTTCGCCTCTCCGGTGGGCAGACCGTTTTGCTCGTTGAATATCGTTTTGACATACGGCTCCGTCCACTTTGCGGTATATGTTTCCTCGGCATAAGCATATACGCAAAGCATAACACAGCATATCAAAACGGATATCGCCGCGATATATCCTTTCAGTTTGCCTTTGAGCATTTTACTTTCTCCTATAAATTCTCCTAATAATTCTACAGAGTAATTGTAACATATTCCGCCGGCAATATCAACCGTGATTTTTTAATTTTAAGGGCGATTTACCGATTTTCTACGATATATCAAAAAGCATTGAGGAATTTTGATTAAAATTCGGTCAAAAATGTTGCATTGAACTTAAAAAAATGTTATACTTATTTTCAGAATGAACAAATATGCGCATTTTCAAAAAAGAAGGGTCAACAGATGAGTTTCGTTAGTCTGGACAATATAACTAAACAGTATCGCATGGGCGATATCACCATAAACGCGAACGACTGCGTCAGCTTTGATATAGAGCAGGGAGAATTTGCGATAATCGTAGGGCCGTCCGGTTCGGGCAAGACCACCGTACTCAATATACTCGGCGGCATGGATACGCCCACCTCCGGAGTATTCACCGTGGACGGCAGCGAAATAAGCTCCTACGACAGGAAAAAGCTTATCTCCTACCGCCGCTTTGATATAGGATTCATCTTTCAGTTTTATAACCTTATACCGAATCTTACCGCAAAGGAAAACGTCGAGCTTTCCACCCAAAGCGCAAAGGACTTTATCCCCGCAGAAGAGATACTCGAAAAGGTGGGACTTAAGGACAGGATGGACAATTTCCCCGCGCAGCTTTCGGGAGGAGAACAGCAGCGCGTCGCGATAGCCCGCGCCCTTGCGAAAAAGCCGAAGCTGCTGCTGTGCGACGAGCCTACCGGCGCGCTGGATTACGCCACCGGTAAAATGATACTCGCTTTGCTCCAGCAGACCTGCCGCGAAGAAAAAATGACGGTGGTGCTGGTAACGCACAACTCCGCTATCTGCCCGATGGCGGACAGAGTGATAAGAATGAAGAGCAGCAAGGTGGAGGAAGTCCGCCTGAACAGCGCCCCCTCTCCCGTTGAAACGATAGAGTGGTAGCGGAAGGGAGCGGCTGAATGAAAAACGCCATGCTGAAAAACGCCCTGGTCGAGATAGTCAGGACGAAAAGCAGATTTATTTCCATTTTCGGTATACTTGCGATAGGCTGCGGATTTTTCGCGGGGCTGACCGTTTCCGAAAACGATATGAAATTGTCCAGCGATACATATTTTGATAACAGCCGTCTTATGGATTTCAGGCTGCTTTCCACCTACGGTTTTGACGAAAAGGACATAACCGCGCTGGAAGAGTCTGCCGACGATGTACACGTTTATCCCGCCTATTACGCCGATTGCTTTCTCGGGGAAAACGAGGGCGGCGACATAGTACGTCTGTATTCTCTGGACGAGCCGGAAAAGAACAACGAATACAACACCCTTTTGATAACCGACGGCAGATTGCCCAATTCGCCCGACGAATGTCTGCTGGACGGCTCTACTTTGCATTCCTCCTATAAAATAGGAGATACGTTAAAGCTCAGCGGTAACGATATAGAAGAGGATCTCACCCGCACCGAATACACGATAGTCGGCTTTTATAATTCGCCGATGTTCATAGACGATACCGGCCGCGGCAATACCACTATAGGCAGCGGCGCGATAGATACCACCGCGTATATCCCGCAGGAAAATTTCACTTATGAATATTATACAACGGTATATGTCACGGTGGACGGGCTTACTCCTTATAACGCGTATTCCGACGATTACTCCGACCTGCGCGATGAGGTAAAGGAGATACTCGAAAAGGTCGGGGACGAACGCAAGGTGCTTCGCCGCGAGGAGATAGTATCCGAGGCCGAAGAAGAGCTTGCCGACGGCGAAAAGGAATACGAAGAGCAAAAAGCGGACGCCGAAAAGCAGCTGGACGACGCGAAGCAAGAGCTTGACGACGCTAAACAGCAGCTTGACGACGGCAAGAAAGAGCTCGAGGATAACCGCAAGCTGCTGGATGACGCTAAACAGCAGACGCAGGACGGCAAAAAGCAGCTTGCCGACTCTAAAAAGCAGCTTGACGACGGCAAAAAAGAGTTGGACGACAGCCGCGCGCTGTTAGACGATACCAAAAAGCAGCTTGACGACGCTAAGCAAGAGCTGGACGAGAATCTTCCCAAGCTGCAAGCAGCCGAAAAAGAGATAAACGACAGCGAAAAACAGCTGAGCGACGCTAAAAAGCAGCTGGACGACGGCAAAAAAGAGCTTGACGATAACCGCAGGCTGCTGGACGATTCCGCAAAGCAGATAGCTGACGGAGAGCGGGAGCTTGCCGCAAGTAAAAAGCAGCTGGACGATTCCGCAAAGCAGCTTGACGACACCGAAAAACAGCTTAATGACGCTAAAAAAACGCTTGACGGCTCAAAAAGCGAGCTTGACGCCGCAAAAGCGCAGCTTGACGATACCAAGGCGCAGCTTGACAGCACAAAGCAGCTTTTGGACGCGGGGCAGGCGGAGATAGACAACAACCGCGCTCTTATCGATTTGCAGGTGGAGCAGGGACTTATCACCGAGCAGCAGGCTCAGGCGATGTACGCCGCGCTCAATCAAAAGCAGCAGGAGCTTGATATAAGCAAGGCGCAGTATGAAGCCGGCTTACAGCAGTATAACGCCGGATATGAGCAGTATTCCGACGGGCTTGAACAATACAACAAGGGATATCAGGATTACTTAAGCGGCGTTAAAGCGTTTAATGCCGGAAAGCAGCTTTACGAGCAGGGTCTAGCGCAGTATGAGAGCGGCGCGAAAACGCTTGAGGACAGCCGCAAACAGTATGAGGACGGCGAAAAGCAGTACGCCGAGGGTCTTAAACAATACAACGACAGTCTTAAAGAATACCAAAGCGGGCTGGAAAAATTCAACGCCGGAAAAAAAGAATACGAGGATTCTTTAGCTCTTTATAAAGAGGGCGAAAAGCAGTATAACGACGGACTTAAGCAGTATGAGGACGGCGAGCGGCAGTACGCTTCGGCGTTAGAGCAATACAACGACGGACTTAAAAAATATAACGACGGCGTTGCCGAGTACGAGCAGGGCGTAAAGGATTACGAAGACGGCGAAAAAGCCTACAGCGACGGTCTTAAAGAATACGAAGAGGCAAAGTCGAAATATGACGACGGCGTTGCCGAATACGAAAAAGCTAAACTGGAGGCGGAGGAAAAGTTATCCGACGCTAAGGCGGAGCTGGACAAGGCGAGAAAAGAGATAAACGACCTTGCCGCGCCGGAATGGTACATTTTCGACCGCACCGACAACACCGGTTTTTCCGAGTACGGGCAAAACGCCGAGAGAATACGCAATATCTCATTGATATTCCCGTTATTCTTTGCGATGGTGGCGGTACTGGTATGCCTTACCACCATGACGAGAATGGTGGAGGAGCAGCGCACCCAGATAGGCACGCTCAAAGCGTTGGGCTACGGCAGCGGCGCGATAATGTTCAAATATATGCTGTACGGATTGTCCGCCGCGCTTATCGGGTCGGTGTTCGGAATATTCGTCGGCATGAAGATATTTCCGTATATAATCATGAACGCTTACGGAATGATGTACGAGCTGCCGCAGTATCTCACGCCGTATGATTTCGGGCTTATGCTGCTGGTAGTGCTTGCGGCGTTCATATTAGCGGGCGTGACCGTGTATTTCTCCTGCAAGAATATTTTAAGGGAGCAGCCCGCGTCGCTTATGCGCCCGAAAGCTCCCAAAAGCGGTAAAAAAATACTGCTTGAGCGTATCGGATTTATCTGGAAGCACCTTTCTTTCAGCAGAAAGGTATCCATGCGCAACCTGTTCAGGTATAAGCGGCGAATGCTGATGACGGTAGTCGGGATAGCGGGCTGTACCGCCCTGCTGCTCACCGGATTCGGCATATACGACAGCGTAAGCGATATTCTTAATAAACAGTTCGAGGAGATAAGCCTTTACAACGGCATGGCGATATGTCAGGATATTTCCTCCACCGGCCGCAGAGAAACGACCGAGCTGCTCAAAGAATACGACTGCGACGCTGAAGCTGTATATCAAAAACAGATAACCGTCAAAAGCGGTAAAAACAGCGCCGACGCGAATATTTACGGCGTTGACAGCAACGAGACGCTCAAAAAGTACGTCGACGTCCGCGACCGTATCACCGGAGAAAAATACGACCTCGGCGACGATAAGGTGATAATAAATGAAAAGCTCGCGTCGCTGCTCGGCGGAGTAAAGGTCGGCGACAGCATCACGTTATCCCTTTCGGATACGGAAAGCGCCGACGCGGTAATAGGCGCGATATGCGAAAATTACGCTTATCATTATGTGTATATCTCCGGCGCGCTGTATCAAGAGCTTTTCGATGAAACGCTGCCGTATAATACGTTTTATTTCAATACTCCTTACGGCGATGACGCCGAGGAGGAATGGAAAGACGAGCTGGCTGAAAAGCTGATGGAGATAGACGGCGTAGCGGCGGTGAGCTTTAAGACCTCGGTGGGAGATACCTTCCGACAGATGATAAAATCCTTACAGCTTATAGTGGTAGTGCTGATAGTATGCGCCGGGATACTGGCGTTCATCGTGCTGTATAATCTTACCAACATAAATATAAACGAACGTATACGCGAGATAGCGACGCTTAAGGTACTGGGCTTTTATGATAAAGAAGTGTCGGTGTATGTGTTCCGTGAAACCGTTTTGCTGACCTTATTAGGTACGGCGGTCGGGCTGGTGCTGGGCAGGATACTGCTGGATTTTGTGGTACGAACGGCGGAGATAGATATTGTAATGTTCGGGCGGGATGTGCACCTGCTGAGCTTTATCTGGTCTATACTGCTGACTCTTGTGTTTGCGGTGATAGTGATGTTATTCATGCACCGCAAGCTGAAATATGTAAATATGGTCGAAGCGCTTAAAAGCGTAGAATAGGGGGTAATGACATGAAATTAGCCGGAGCATTGGCTGCGGCGGCAGCAGCGGCAGCGGCAGCAGCGGCGGCAGTCGCAGTAAAAAGAAAATTGGACAAGCAGACAACTCCTCTTAAAAAAGAGGTCGACGAGGCCGATTGGGTGACCAGCGAAAGCTTTGTCAAATCCCGCCATACAAATCATAAAGAAAACCCGGTAGAAGAACCTGCCCCCGTGACCGAGCCCGTGGAGGAAACTCCGGTGGAAGAAGTTGCTCCCATGGTTCAGCCTGTGGCTGAACCGGCGGTCGAGCCTGTAGCGGAAAAACCCGCTCCGGTAGCCGAACCTGTTATAGAAGAACCTGTGACTGCGGCTGAACCAGCGGTCGAGCCTGTAGCAGAAACTCCAATAGAAGAACCTGTCGAGGAAACCCCGGCGAAAGAGCCTGTAGCGGAAACTCCGGCGGAAGAACCCGCCCCCATAGTTCAGCCTGCGGCTGAAACGGTCATTGAGCCTGTAGCGGAAACTCCAATAGAAGAACCTGTTGAGGAAACTCTGGCGGAAGAAGTTGCTCCCATGGTTCAGCCTGTAGCTGAACCGGTCGCTGAACCTGTGGCGGAGGAACCTGCACCGGTAGTTGAACCTGTCAAGGAAGAAGTTGCTCCGGTAGACGAACCTGTTATAGACGAACCTGTTGAGGAAACCCCGGTTGCTGAACCTGTGGCAGAAGAACCCGCTCCGGTAGACGAACCTGTTAAGGAAGAACC
>CANRII010000024.1 GCA_947630685.1 uncultured Ruminiclostridium sp.
GTATATACTCTTCTTGTAGAAGCGGGAACCATTTTAGTCATATACGTATCATCCCACCTTACTATATTCATATAGGTAGTAGCCTCGGTTATATCACGCTCGGAAGCCCAGGTTATTCCGCTTCCAACTCCCGGACGATACTGCTGACTGTATACGACGGTCGAGGATAAAGGCAGACCCTCGGTCTTTTCAAAAATATCCTTGTCTACCGGTATTCCCGCAAGCTCCAGTTCCTCGCGCAGAGTCCTGCCGTTCATACGTTTTACAAACTTTTCGGCGGACGCGGCTATGATATCCTCGGTCTTATCCGCATAGATAGCGTCTTTATCAAAGCCGTCGGGCGCTTTCTGGGAGAACAATTCCTCGCCCCAGTTATAATTTTTGCAATCCATATAGCTCGGAGTGATAACGCTGTCCTTTATTATCTGTTCATAATTTTCATTGTGCGAATATACGAACACGCTGCCGCCCTTAGCGTAAGCGGTCTTAGAACTGGTCTCGCTTACTCCGTCCTTATCCTTGCCTCTCCAGGTCTTTGCCCAGAATATATCGCTGTGCTCACTATCGAGCGAGTCTACATATACGCCGAAGGTGTAGCAGTATATCTTATCGTAATAAGTAACGCCGTCCTCGGTCTTTAATTCGGTTATGCCCATACCGTTGAGGCTTTTAAGCACCTTTTCGCATTCTGCGGAAATGGTGTTGAAGTCCTCGTTTGCGGTGGAGGCTACCGCGCGCAGCTTAACTGTGCCGTCGTTATTTATCGTGGTAGAGCGCAGATTGAACAGGTCTATATTTGCGTATGCCAGAATAAGCGATGTTCTTATCGTGTCAACGTAATCTTTCTTAAGCTTGTAAGCGGTGGTGTCAAAGTTTGTTGTCCTTGACAGGAACTTTGAATATGCGTTTATCGGGTTGTTCGCGCCCTTTAATTTAAGCATCGAGCAAACGTAATTGTAATATTCCCTCATGGTGGTGTATGTGCTGAAATAGTCGCGGAAATAGTGCGCGATATCGCTGTCCTTGCTGTTTTCAGCTTCAAATACCGCCTGAGCGACTTCTTTTCTCTGTTTTAGCTTAGCTACCTTTACGTCTACGGGATCGTTTTCTTCATCTATATCATCTAAGCTGTCATAGCCGAGCAGCTTTAACATTCCGGGGGAGTAATAATGTTTGAATTTCTGAACATAGGTGTTGAGCATAGCCAGCTTTAGATTGAAATCATTTAAGTATTTCAGAAGCATAATATCCTCAACGTCGTCTATAATGCTGCTGTTCTGCTTGATAACGTCAAAGGTATCGTCAAGTTGGCGGTTGATGCTCTCGTTTATATCCATAATCTGCTGAGCGGCGGTCTTTACCGCACCGCTGAGCTCTAAAGCGAGAGTGGTTATAGCAAAGACTGCGGTCGCACCCGCCATAATGCCGTTTGCTATACCGAGTCTTCTTGCGAGTACCGAGTATCTGGCTATATCTGTAATAGCCGTGTTGGATCTTCCTACGCTGTCCTGCGTATACGAACGGATATACTCGGTATCGGCGGTAGTCTTGTCGCCCCAGGAGTTTATAAGCGCGCCCTCTTTTAATATAACTGCGCCGTTGTAGGAAAATTCTTCCTTGGTCTGACCGTTAGCGGGTACGGATACGGTGAGCTCCACCGTAACGTCGTCGGTGCGCTCTGCCGATACTATCGTACCGTCGGTGAAATCCTCACCGAGACTTACCTGCTCGGCGGAAATATCCTCGGCAAGCGTGCCGCCCTGCACTCCTACTATAAGACCTAATTTGAGGTTGTCGCCGTCCTCTTCCACATAGTCGAAGAGCGGGTAAATGCTCGCCTGGTGGAAATTAGCCGGGAACATGTTGTCGCGCAAAGTTACAGTTCTGCCGTCGAGTATCTCGGCTGCGGAATTTTTATCTTTTGCACCCTCTACGGTCATGGTGACGTTAAGAGTGGTATCGTCGGCCTTTTCGACTGCCGTAACGGTAACAGCGGGAAGGCTCTCTTCCTCGTCGTCGTCGTTTACGGTGGTATTATCAAATACTATATCCTTTGCGGTTATACTGTCTATATCATCTTCGCCTATCACATTCAGCGGTACGGTAACAGTTTCGCCGTCTACCGTCATTTTGCTGCTGTCGAACATGGTAAGGCTTTGCAGTATCGGCACTCTTACCGACGCAGAAGCATGCTCGTTTTCCATAGCGGAGGGGTTAATGCCGATTATACCGTCGACATAAACGCTCTGTCCGTCGGGAATTTCAGCCTTGCCTTTAAGCTTTACGGTAAGCTTGTTGCTGCTCGGGGTAACCGTTTCTACTTCCATTTCCGAGAACGAGCCGGCAAGGGATATCTGCTCCGGCTTTACCTCTGCGGCAAAAAGTCCGCTGGAAAGTGCGAGAGTTATCTCGGGGTCTTCGTCCGATACGAGGATACCTGTTCCCTCGAGCGTTACTTCGGGAGCGGGGTAATCCACAAGCACCGCCGCGCCGAGGTTCTTCTTTTCTATGCTTATAGTGTAGCTGTCTACCGATTTCTCCGACGCTTTGTCATCGGTGAAGGTTATATCCAGCGCGTCGCCGTTTTTCTTAACTTCCTTTACCGGATAGCTTATCGGCTCGGGCAGATCCTCAACGTTTTCAACATCGGCTTCGGGAACGGTAAATACCACAACGTCCGCCGCCTCAACGTCGGAAAGATCAGCGTCCTCCGAGGTTATCGTGGTAGTGTATTCTCCGCTATTGCTCCAGGTCACAAAAGTTGCCTGAGCCAGCGCCGCGATCTGAGTGCCGTCTGTATCCGTTACCGACGAATCCGCCGAACTCGGAGGATTTGTCGAGCTTCCGACAACGTTATTTTCACAGCCGGTCAAGGTCGGCAGGAAAATAGCCGCGCAAAGCGTAAGTGCAACAGACGAGCGCAAATACTTCTTAAGTCTGCGTTTCATGATATCGTCCTTTCAAAATCAAGATTGGTATTAAGCAAAGCATATATAACAATATTGCCGAAGTGCTTGTTTAATGCGATATCCGGCGATAATATCATATCCTACTTTACAAATAAGTAAAATACCTTTAGTATTATAGCACAATGGGGGGGGGTAGTTGTCAAGGCAAAAATGAAAAATTCTGTAAATTTTTTAAGGCGCTGCCGTTCTTTGGCAGCGCCTTAAGTTCGCTTTTGTCATTTTGTAAGTTCGTAACTCATATCCAATAATACCTCGATATCCTCGCGGGAGGCCGTACCGTCGAGCAAAACGCCCGGGCATGCGGGAGCCGAAACTTATCCATTGTGTTCCCCCTCGTCAAACAGCTTCATGCAAAGCTCGTCCAGCACCTTTTCAAGGTCTTTTGCATCTTTTGTTTCGACATTCAGGCTTTTGAGCTGCTTATAAACGAGAGAACCCTCGTTACGGTGTCTTGCCGCAACGGTAAGCTCCGCTAATCTGCGATAATCGAGATGTGCGGGCATTTCCGCGTTAAAATTATACGGTACCATAAGATCGTCCTTCACGGCGCGCCGCAAAATTCCGGCGGCTTCCCTCCCGTACAGCATATAATACAGCATTTCGCAGGCAAGCAGCGCCTTAGTGGTATCCTCCGGCATAGGCACCATGAACATGGCTGCCATAGCGGCTGCGCTGTCCTCAAGCTCGGCGTATTCCCCGAAGCTGCCGAACCTCATGGTGACGCTGTCCGCTCCGGCGGCGGCAGCCGATATAAGCGTTGATACCGCGGTCAGCTTTCCGTCGGTGGGACAAATGTCCATAGGTATCATGGATTCCCGCTTGTATAACGCCAATCTTCCGGCAAATTTCAACCCGTCCATCTCAAAATCGTCCTTTATTCTTAAAAGCGAGATATTGCGGCAATTTATGCGGGAATTAAGCTCTAACGTGTACAGTAAAAAATCGCTGCCGCGCGGCTCGCATTCCAGCATTACCGGACTGTCTATCCGGCGGGCGTGCTGCCATAATTCTTCCGGTATGCAGACGTAGCCGAACCTGCGGGAATTTGCCGCCGCAAGCTCGCTTTTATCGCGTATACGAAGTATTATCCCGCCGCAGTCGTGGCTTTCGGGCAGCAGGCTCAAAGTCTCCGGCGTTATCTCATTATACGATATACCGTAATCGTGCAGCGCTGAAATATAGGATATTATCCCCGCCGATGTTACACCCTCGGCGAAATTGCTGTCGCAAAGGCTGTTGTCTATCATGGTTATGCTCATTATTTTTTCTCCGATAATTTATTGTATTAATTTTACCACATATCCCGTCCGGTGTCAAATAGCGCGTCGGATCACTTAAAAGCTCGAAAAAACAGTCAAAACCGCGAATTTTCATTTGACATTACGGTGCGGGTATTGTATAATAGTATTGAGTATATTATCCCCTTTCAGGAAAGGAAGTAACCGATGGTCTTTGCAAATCTGCTGTTTTTATATGTTTTCATGGCGCTTTGCTTTATATGCTATTATATCTCAAAACGGACGGTCTACAGAAACGTCGTGCTGGTGATATTTTCACTATTGTTCTATGCCTTTGGCGAACCGGTGTATGTATTTCTCCTGCTGTTCAGCGTGACCGTCAATTTTCTTGCCGGACTGTATATCGATAAATTCCGAGAGAGCAATACGGGATTCGTCCTTACCGGACTGACGCTGTTTTTTGATATAGGCGTGCTGGTCGGGTTCAAGTACACCGGATTTTTCATAGAGAATATAAACGCGGTGAGCGGGCTTGACCTGCCGGTGCCGCCTGACGATATAATGCCGATAGGAATAAGCTTTTTCACGTTCCAGATAATCTCTTATATCCTTGACTGCTACTGGGGCAAGATAGAAGTGCAGCGCAACTGGTTCAAGCTGCTTATGTATATCTCGCTGTTCCCGCAGCTTATCGCGGGTCCTATCGTAAGATACAGCACTATCCAAAATCAAATAGACAACCGCACTATAACTCCCGCCGACATCACCGACGGTATAACAAGGATAGCTATAGGACTGGGCAAAAAGGTGATACTTGCAAACAATCTCTCCACTATCGTGGATTCGTTGTTCTCGGTCGGAAGTCTAGGCTCGCTTTCGGTGGCGGGAACATGGTACGGCGTGATAGTTTACGCTATGCAGGTATATTTCGACTTCTCCGGCTATTCGGATATAGCGATAGGACTAGGCAGAATGTTCGGTTTCAGGTTTGACGAAAACTTCCGCTATCCTTTCGTAAGCAAGAACATCACCGAATTTTGGCAGAGGTGGCATATCTCGCTGGGAAGCTTTTTCAGGGATTATCTGCTGTATGTGACTATCTTCGGAAAACGCAGACAGTACCTCAATCTGTTCCTTGTGTGGTTCTGCACCGGATTCTGGCACGGAGCAAGCTGGAACTACATCATTTGGGGCTTGTACTTCGGATTCTTTATCTTGATAGAACGTCTGATAGGAAACAAGCGGCTTAAAAAGATACCGGCGGCTGTTTCACATATATACAGTCTGCTGGTGATCACCGTCGGATTCGGTATCTTCTACTTTGAGGATATAGGACAGCTCGGTACATTCCTCGGCAACCTTGTAGGGGCAAACGGCAACAAGCTCACCGACCACATTTCCACGATAAGCATGGCGTCGAATTGCTGGCTGCTGCTTGCCTGCGTGATATGCTGCCTGCCTATTATCCCGTGGATAAAAAAGAAATACAAGGAGCTGCCGAAATCTCCAGCGTTCATATATCTGCGCACCGCGGCAAGCATATTTATTTTCCTGCTTAGCAGCGTGCTGCTCGTAAACGCGACAAACAACCCGTTCATATATTGGCATTTTTGATAGAAGGAGAACAGCATGGCAGATTATATAAACGACAACGAGCTTGACGAGCTGAACGAGATATACCGTCAAAAGCTCGAAAACCAAAAGCATCACGGCAAAAAAGCCAAAACCTCCGATAACGAACCGCCTAAAACGGAGAAACCTGCTAAGGAAGAAAAGCCCGCCAAGAAGGAGAAACCCGTTAAAGCGGATAAGCCTGTTAAGGAAGATAAATCACCTAAACAGGAGAAACCCGCTAAAGCAGAAAAACCTGTTAAGGAAGAAAAAGCCGCTAAAGACTCCGGCGAGGAGGAAAACAAGAAGAAAAGCGGTTATCTTCCGCATATAATAAGCATATCGGTATCTGCGGCGGTATTTTTTACCTTTGCGGTGCTGATGGCGGTACTCCCCCGACCGACCGAATCGGAGCTTGAAAACCGCAAGCTGACCGAGTTTCCGACCTTTTCATGGGAGGCGTACTGGAGCGGCGAATTTAACGAGCAGATAAGCGAATATTATAACGACACCGTTCCGTACAGGGACGATTTCAAGAGGCTGG
This sequence comes from uncultured Ruminiclostridium sp., assembly GCA_947630685.1. Taxonomy (GTDB): domain Bacteria; phylum Bacillota; class Clostridia; order Oscillospirales; family Ruminococcaceae; genus Ruminiclostridium_E. Next base: position 6,363 of record CANRII010000024.1, read on the forward strand.
GCGCGGCGTTCCGTTCGCTGTTCGGCATAAATATCGAGGGCAACGCGATAGTAGGCCCGGTAGAGCAGTTAAAGCCGGAGGAGTCGGCAGTAACCACCGCTTCCACAAAGCCTATTGTGATAGTTACTCCCGCACCAAAGGACGATAACAGCTCAGTTCCTAACAGCAAGCCCGACAACAGCGAAACCTCCGCTCCTAAGCCGGAAACCACCGATAAAAACGAAACCACCGCTCCCAAGCCGGAAACAACTACCCCGGCTCCCGCAACCACGCCCGCTCCTATGTTCAGCACTCCGTCCGATCCCGACGCAGAAGTGCTTATGAACGAGGCGAGCAATATAGTATATAACAGCGGCGGTGTGCTTCACGCGGGGACTTTATACAACGGACACCGTGAAAACGCCGAGTATTTCGCGGCAAGCGTCGCGGGGCTCAAAGACCGCATAAACGCCGACCTTTATTTCATGCCGATATTGACGCAGAACACCTTTATCACTCCGTCGCAGCTCAACAAGGGCGTATATACCGAGCAGGCGGACGCTACCTACCTTTCAAATCTGGTAAAAGAAAGCGCCGAAGTGGTGGACATTTTCGACGCGCTGGCGGCTCACATCGACGAGGATATATTCTTCCTGCGAGATACGCATTGGCAGCAGCTCGGCGCATACTATGCGGCGCAGCAATTCGCAAAGCAGGCGGATGTGCCTTATCCCGCGCTGAGCGAATACACCGAAAAGCAGCGGGATTCCATCGGCTCGATATACACGTTTACCCAGTACGAGGGATTAGCGGGCGTTTATGAGGATTTCACCTACTATATTCCCCCAAACGATTTCACGGTAGATTACTATGATTCGAGCTATAACTATCTGTTCACCTATCCGCTCATGCCGGAAAACGACTACAGCGAAAACGGTTTCTACTCGCTGTACATGGTGGCGGACGACTATATCAAGCATATCACCACCGACGTGAAAAACGGCAGAAAGCTGGTCGTGCTGAAGGACGATTATCTTTCGGCGGCTATCCCCTGCCTTACCTCCTCATTTGAGGAGATATTCGTGATAGATATACGGCACTGCGATTTCAACGCCGCCGACTTTATCAACGAGCAGGGCGCGACCGATGTACTGCTGGGACTTACGATGAGCAACGCTTTAGGAGAAGTAGGCAGCTATATAGATTATCTTCAATGATCAAAAGTTCGCGGGGACTGTTGTCCCCGTGGATTTTTTGCATATATATCATTGTGAGTGTTTTTCTTGACATTAACGCCGAAAAATCATATAATAATAGTTGGGTCTGCATAAAAATGTAAAAGGAGTGCTGTTTTGTTCACAGAGATAGACGGGCTTAGAATAAACTACACCGATTCCGGCAGCGGAGAATGTATATTGCTGCTGCACGGCTGGGGTTCAAATATAACGCTGTTTAACGGGATAACTCAGCAGCTATCCGCTAAAATGAGGGTAGTAGCTCCCGATATGCCGGGCTTCGGTGAGAGCGACGAGCCGAAAACCGCTTGGCGGGTGGACGATTATGTGGATTTTACCGGGAAATTCTGCACAAAGCTGGGTATTTCCAAAGCGGTGCTGCTCGGTCACAGCTTCGGCGGTCGGGTGATAATAAAGCTGGTAACAAGGGACGATCCCGCCGTACAAGCGGAAAAGCTGATACTCACCGACAGCGCGGGGATAATGCCGAAAAGAAGTCTTAAAAGCAAGCTGAGCACTAAAATATACAAAGCCGGGCGCGCGGTGATGTCTACAAAGCCGATGAGCGCGATGTTCCCCGACGCGGTGGAAAATATGCGCAACAAACGCGGCAGCGCGGATTACCTCGCCGCTTCTCCGATAATGCGGCAGACGTTAGTAAACACCGTAAACGAGGATCTTACCGAGCTGCTGCCTAAAATAAAACAGTCTACCCTGTTGATATGGGGCGACAACGACGACGCTACGCCGCTTTCCGACGGGCAGACTATGGAAAAGCTGATACCGGACAGCGGGCTTGCGGTGATAAAGGGCGCGGGGCATTATTCGTTCCTTGACGACCCGTACACCTATTCGCGTATCCTTGCATCATTCTTGAATTTATAAAATTAAAGGGGAAAATCATGATATTGACCTATATTGCGGCCGCGTGCTTTTACGCCGCGCTGCTTATAAGCTGCGTGATGAATTTTCATCACTATACTCATATGTTCCAGCTTAATTCCTATCACGCGGGAGAGCAGCTGAAATGGATAAAGGAAAATCTGCCGCACGTTATATGCAGGCATATTTTCACGCTTGCTTCGGCAGCGGCGGTAATTATCGCCTTTACCATAGGAACGCCGGACAGCGTAAGCGCCGCATTAACGCTTTTTGCCGCCGCCTTATTCATGGTCGTCAATATCAACAGCCTTTTTTACGGACATAAAAAGGTAAAGAAAAAGCTGGTCTACACCCCGCGCGTTATCCGTATGACGGTAACTTCCGCGATAATCTACGCCGCGGCGCTAATGCTGCCTTTGATATTCTTAGGACTTAGCATGCCGTCGCTGCTTATCGCCTGCGGTATGCAGCTTTTGTCCTCGGTGATAATAATTATCGCAAATGTGATAAACAAACCTATCGAGCACGCTATAAACGCCCGCTACATCAACGAGGCGAAGCAGATAATAAACGGGCTGCCGTTTCTTACCGTAGTGGGACTTACCGGCAGCTACGGCAAGACCAGCACGAAATTCTTTCTTGAAAAGCTGCTCGGCGCGAAGTACAACGTGCTTATGACGCCGGAAAGCTACAACACCACTATGGGCGTAGTCAAGACGATACGCGGCTCGCTCAAAGCGACGCACGAGATATTCCTGTGCGAGATGGGCGCTAAAAACGTCGGCGAGATAAAGGAGATATGCGACATCGTAAAGCCGAAATACGGCGTTATCACCTCTATCGGTCCGCAGCATTTGGAATCGTTCAAATCGATAGACAACATAATCAAGACAAAGTTCGAGCTTGCGGACAGCCTGCCCGCTACCGGAGCGGCGTTTCTCAATTACGACAACGAATATATCCGCTCACGCGATTATCAGGGCAGGAAGATAACCTACGGACTTAACGGCGAGGGCGAGGATTATTACGCCGACAACATCACCGTAAACGAAAACGGCACGCATTTTACGCTTCATCACGCAAATGAGAGCAAGGACTTTTCCACCCGCCTTATCGGAGCGCACAACGTACAAAATATAGTCGGCGCGATAGCGACGGCGAACACGCTCGGCGTGGAGCTTGACGCGCTGGTAATGCCGGTAAAGCGATTGGAAAGTGTCCCGCACCGTTTACAGATAATAAAGCGCGGAAAGGATATCGTCATAGACGACGCATTCAATTCAAATCCGACCGGAGCGAAAGCGGCGCTGGATACCCTCGCGGTGTTTGACGGCTATAAAATTTTGGTATCTCCCGGCATGATAGAGCTCGGTGAAAAGGAATATGAGCTTAACAAGGCGTTCGGCGCTCAGGCGGCGGCTGTCTGCGATTATGTTATTGCGGTGGGAGAAAAGCAGGCTGTACCGATACATGACGGGTTGAAAACTTCCGGTTACCAGGAAGAAAACTTCTACGCCGCGAAAACGCTTGACGACGCGCTGAAGCATGTTGATATGCTGAAGACCGGCGGTAAAAAGAAAATAATCCTGCTGGAAAACGACCTGCCGGATAATTATTGATAAAGGAGCATTTATATGAAGATAAAGGTAGGAGTGCTGTTCGGCGGTATGAGCGTCGAGCATGAGGTTTCGGTCATCTCCGCATTACAGGCGTGCAACGCCCTGGATAAGGAAAAATACGACGTTATCCCGATATACATCACCAAAAATTCCGAAATGTATGTCGGCGAGGAGGTCGGCAAGATAGAAAGCTACCGCAATATACCTCAGCTTATTAAAAACAGCCATCGCGTGATACTTGTAAATGACGCGGGAAAAACGCAGCTTTGCTGTTACCCGCCAAAAAAATTCGGAAACAATATATACGACTATATAGATATAGCGATGCCGGTGGTGCATGGCACTAACGTTGAGGACGGAGCGCTCCAGGGCTATTTGCAGACGGTCGGAGTGCCGTATACCTTCTGCGGAGTGACGGCGTCGGCTATAGGCATGGACAAATACGCGATGAAGTGTATATTCAAGGATAACGGCATACCGGTGCTGGACTGCGTTACCGTTCATTCCTCACGCTATGCGGCAAATTCCGACGAGGTAAAGAAAGAGATAGAGGACAGGATAGGCTACCCCGTTATAATCAAGCCGATAAACCTCGGCTCAAGCGTCGGTATCTCGGTAGCGCACGATGCTTCCGAGCTTGAAGAGGCGCTGGATTACGCGTTCGGCTATGCGGACAGGATATTAGCGGAACACGCGATAACGAGCCTTACCGAGGTGAATTGCTCGGTAGTGGGCGATATTTCCGAGGCGGAGGCGTCCGAGTGCGAGCAGCCTATATCCGGCGGCGATATACTCAGCTTTGAGGACAAATATATCTCCGACGCAAAGGGCGGCAAGCAAAGCGGTATGGCAAGCCTTAAGCGAAAAATACCCGCCGATATAACGCCGCAGCAGCGCGATACTATCCGAGATCTTGCGGTAAAGGCGTTCAAGGCGCTGGACTGCTGCGGTATCGCAAGAATAGATTTCATGATAGATAACGATAACGGGGAGATATACCTTACCGAGATAAATACCATTCCCGGCTCGCTGTCGTTTTATCTGTGGGAGCCGGTCGGGGTCAAATACCCTGCTCTGCTGGACAGGATAATTTCACTTTCACTCAAACGGGAACGCGAGAAAAAAGCACTGACCTTCAGCTTTGACAGCAACATACTCGAGGGCTTTACCGGAGGAAAGCTGGGCGGCGCAAAGGGCGGAAAGCTGTAATTATCGGAAAGGACGTTTATATGAAAAGCAAGACCTACATCATAAATCTTAAATTCGGTATCTGGGAAAATCAGCTGTGGCTGGTGGGAAAGGATACTCCCGAGGACGAACAAAAGTGGGAGGAAGCCAAGTCGAAGCTGGACGCGGTAGCGCAGGTCAGCAGAGGCAGCGGTGAGTTTTTCACCAAGGCTATCGAGCATTTCGCCTCCTACGGATTTACAAGAATACAAAAATGACAGAGCTTGTTGTCAGCAAAAACGACAGCGGTCAGCGGCTGGACAGGTTTTTGACTAAGTGCTATCCAAGGCTTACCGAGGGGCGGCTGCAAAAGCTGAACCGCAAAAACTGTATCAAGCTGAACGGGAAGAAACGGCCGCTTGACACACGGCTTGAGCAAAACGATAATATCAGGCTGTATATATCGGACGAGCTGCTTGAAAAGCCGATTCGCGGCGTTACAACGGCAAGCGCCGAGGTAGACGTGGTATACGAGGACGAAAACATCATTCTTGTAAACAAGCCCGCCGGTCTGGTAGTTCACGAGGACAGCGACAACGAGCAGGACACGCTGATAGACCGCATACAGGCATACCTTATTAAAAAGGGCGAATATTCTCCCGAAAAGGAACACAGCTTCGCTCCGGCGCTTTGCAACAGGATAGACCGTAACACCTGCGGGCTGGTCATCGCCGCAAAAACCGCCGAGGCTTTGCGGATAATGAGCCAAAAGATACGCGACCGTGAAATTAAAAAGCTGTATCTTTGTCTTGCAGTCGGAAAATTAACGCCGAAAAACGCGGTGCTTACCGCGTATCTTGAAAAGGACTCCGCGGCGAACACCGTTAAAATAAGCGATAAAAAGACCGCCTCAAATCTTACGATAAAAACGGGCTACCGCACGTTGGGCTTTGACGGGGAAAATTCCCTGCTGGAGGTGGATCTGCTGACCGGGCGCACTCACCAGATACGCGCGCATCTTGCCTATATCGGCCACCCGCTGATAGGGGACGGAAAATACGGTATAAACAAGCTTAACAAAAAATACGGATACAAATATCAAGCGCTGTGCAGCTATAAGCTGAGCTTTAATTTTACGACCGACGCGGGGGTACTGGAATATCTTAACGGCAGGGAGTTTACCGCTGCGCTGCCGGAGTTTGCCAAAAATTTTTCGGGGATAGAAAATGAAGAGTGATGATATGGAAAAATACGAGCTTACCGACATTGACAGAAAGCTGATAGCTATTGCGCTTGAATGCTTAAATCAAAATTTTGACGATCATGTTTATAATCATACGGTAGGCTGCGCGATATTGTGCAAAAACGGCAATATCTACAAAGGCGTGAACTGCGACGGCATCCACGGCTCATGCGCGGAGTTTATCACAATGGGGATAGCAATTTCGGCGGGAGAAAGAGAGTTTGACACGATAGTCGCCGTCCATGACAAGCATTTGAACAACGTTATCCCTCCGTGCGGGAATTGCAGACAAATGCTGTATGAGTATTGTCCGGATATTAAAGTGATAGTAAACGACGAAAACGGAAATTTAATAAAAGTCACGGCGAGGGAGCTATTGCCGTTTGCTTATATTCCCGTAATATGTTAAAAAATCTCGGTGAATAATACCGAGATTTTTTGATACTATCAAGGTTTCTTATTTTTTTCGTTACCTGAAAACACATCCGCTACCTCACTTATCGTTATATAAGCCTGTTTATCTATCTCGCGGACTAATTCTTTAAGTTTAGTGACCTGAAAACGGTTGACGATAAAATATATCATGGTCTTTTTGGAGTTTGAATACCCTCCCACGACGTCTATTTTCGTCATGCCGGATTCAAATTCCTTAGACAGCGCGGAGCATATCTCGTCCGGCTTTTCGGTGACTATCATAGCGCTTTTGGCTCTGTCGATACCCTCTACTATAAAATCGACGGTTTTAAGCGCCGCGCCGTATGCCACTATCGAATAAAGCGGCAGTATCCAGCTTTGAATCACACAGCCGCAGATGACGTACAAAATCACGTTATACGCCATTACGAACGTGCCTACCGTAACGCCGAGCCTTTTTGCAAATATCACGGCGATCACCTCTATGCCGTCTATCGCGCCGCCGTTGCGTATCGCAAGACCGCTGCCCACGCCGGATACCATCCCTCCGAACAACGCGCACAGCAGCAGGTCGTTTCCCGCCAAAGGTGACGCAAAGGAAACGTCTATCGGCAAAACATCGGTTATAAGCCACGCCATAACGGAATATATAAGCACGGTATATATCGCGTAAAAGGTGAACAACGCACCCTGTTTTTTATATCCGTACGCAAACAGAGGTACGTTAAGCACTAAAAGGAACAGCGACAATGTAAGATATTCCGGCGTTACCTGACCGAGCAGCATGGAAGTACCGGATATACCGCTGTCATACAGATGCACCGGCGCGAGAAAGCACACCACTCCGAAAGAATTTATGATACCGGCAACAGTCAGCATTATCATTCTGTTTATCTTTATCTTTTTAAGCTGTGTAAATATCTCCTTCAAATATGTTCCCTTTCTTTATGTAAATATCAGATATAGCGATTTCTCTGGCGGAACTGCGGAATGGCGAACACCAAAAATCCTACGCCGGAGACTGCATATCCTATCATCAGGTTCTTTAGGAAAGTACCCATTATCGACGGCGCGTCCGGCGCTACCTGAGCCATCAATTCGTCTACCCTGCCGGCAAACTCGAAAAAGCGGAAAAATACGTCTATAAAGCCGTTGTAGCCCAAAAGCTCCGCCGCTTCCGCGAAGCCCTCGGTGGAATATGCCGAGATAAGCTCGATAGCGATATTGCTGCCCAGCACCGCAACTATTATAACTATAGCGCAGCAAACGATACCGAAACCGTCGAATTTCTTGCCGAACAGCTTATATCCGGTGACGGTAGAAAATCCCATGATAAGCCCGCCGATATACATTATCCTTCCCGCCATACCGATAACTATCCAGACAGCGCAGCCCATCAGCGCAAACAGCAGCGCTCCTATTATTCCCATTATCGGCTTGGAATGCTCCGGTATCGCCGTCGGTCGGGAATACATCGGGTCAAACGCCTGAGGAGCTGCCGCAACTTCCGGCTCGGAACGGAAATCCCCCGGTATCGGAGCCGGTGTATAATTGGTCGGGGTCATGCGCTGAGGCTGAAGCTGCGACAATGATTCCGCCGTAGCATAACCGGTGCTTTCCGGCGTATTTTCTGCGCTGATGCCCTCCATGCTGTCGCTTTTTCCCAGCTCATCTACCGACATTACAGGCGGCTCCTGTTGGATAGGTGGGGTAAACATCACCGCCGGAACGGGGATCCCCGTTTGCTGCATGTTTACCGGCTGAGTAAAAGCGCTCTGCTGAGGCTGTGTATACGTTTCAGGCTGAGTAAAAGCGCTCTGCTGAGGCTGTGTATACGTTTCAGGCTGAGTAAAAGCGCTCTGCTGAGGTTGTGTATACGTTTCAGGCTGAGTAAAAGCGCTCTGCTGAGGCTGGGCAAAAGCGGCTAAGTTTTCTTTCTGGCTGCATATCGAGCATAGCTGAATGCCGCCGTTATGCTCGGGATAAACGGACAATCCGATAGACGAGCCGCATTTTGCGCAGCCGTTGCTGTAATAATCCACCTGAAGATGATCGGTCATATCCTCAAGAAAATCTATCACCTGCCGACAGCACGCCGAATCATCGCCGGAAGCGTACAGCACGACGTTTATTGCATTTCCGGACGTTTTGAATGCCTTGACATAGTCTTTACCGGGACGGCGCTGATACTCCGATAAAAATTCCTCCGGAGTCGCCGACGATATAGCGCCTTTTCTTACCCAGAATGCCGCTATAAAGCAGCTTCGCTCCTCTATCGCCTTTATCATCGTGCCGTAGCCGTTATATGTACCGAAGACCGCGGCGCCGTTTTGCGTAAGTCCGCTCTTTTCCGCAATAGCGGATAAAACATCTTTTAACACTTTTTAGCTCCCCCAAAAATTATCGCTTGCTTTCCGATGTGACCAAAGCGTCGGTCAGCACCCATTATATAAATATTGTACTATATAACGAAAAAAATGTCAACCGAAAAAGCCGATATTGACACGAAAATGAAAATAATGTATAATAATTCCAAGAATGGACGATGAATTTATATCAAAATAGATCATCTGCCGTTAAAACGTAAAGCAAGTCGAAAGGAAACCCGACAATGGATAATAAAATATGGTTTGACCGACCCGGCGAGTTTGACAAGTGGGAACAGCATTGTCAGCCGATAGGCAACGGATATATGGGCGCGAGCTTTTTCGGAGGTATAGCCGAGGAAAAGATTGTGCTTAACGAAAAAACGCTGTGGGTGGGAGGACCTTCCCCGCTGCGTCCCGACTACAACAGCGGAATAACCGGCGACAAGAGCAAATTCACAAAGCAGGTGCGGCAGCTGCTGCACGACGGCAAATATGACGAAGCGGTAAAGCTGCTGCCTGAGCTGACCGGTTCAACGGAGGGGTTCGGCGCGTATCAGCTTTTGGCTGATCTCATGCTGAGATTTTCCAATATCAATCCCGATAACGTAACCGACTACTCCCGCACGCTGGATATGGATAATTCCCTGTTCACGGTAAAATTCACCTACGAGGGCGCGGTACACGAGCGGACGGCGTTTGCAAGCTATCCCGCGAATATCATAGCGATACGGCTGCGCTCCGACAAGCCGCGCAGGATATGTACAAGGCTGTCGCTTGCCTCGATCCAAAACGGCACGGTAAAGGCAAACGAGGACGAGCTTATATACAGCGGAGCTTTAGCGGATAACGGCCTTAGATACTGCACGCTGATAAAAATTATCAAAAAAGGCGGAGAGCTGATAGATTCCGCCGACAGCGTAATGGTAGAGCACGCCGACGAGGTAATAATATACATAGCGGCGGCTACCGATTACGCCGACAAATATCCCTCGTTCAGAAACGGTATCGACCCCGCCGTTCCGGTAAGGCAGCGGATAGAAAACGCCGTTAAAAAGGGCTGGGACGAGCTTTACCGCGAGCATTACGACGATTATAAAAAGCTGTTCGACAGGGTAAGCATAAATTTAGGCGCCGACGGAGAGATCCCCGCCGCCGACGTTCTTATAAACTCCTACAAGGAGGGGAAAAACGCCCAATACGCGCGTATGCTGGAAATGCTGTACTTCCAATTCGGGCGGTACATGCTTATATCCTCCTCAAGGATAGGCTCTCTGCCCGCAAATTTACAGGGCGTGTGGAACGAGTCCAATAATCCGCCGTGGTGCTGCGATTATCATATCAACGTCAACTTGCAGATGAACTACTGGGGCGCGTATAATACCGACCTTGCCGAAACCGCTCCGCCGTTGGTGGAATTTCTTGACAGCCTGCGCCCGTCCGGAAGAAAATCCGCCGCCGCGTACTACGGCATAGTTTCCGACGAGGAAAACCCGGAAAACGGGTGGTGCGCGCATACGCAGGCGTCCCCGTTCGGCTGGACCGCGCCGGGCTGGGATTTCTACTGGGGCTGGTCCACCGCCGCCGTCGCGTGGCTTATGCAGAACATCTGGGAGCATTATGAATTTACCCGCGACAAGGATTATTTAAGGGAAAAAATCTACCCGATAATGAGGGAAAGCGCGCGGTTTTACACTAAGTGGCTCACCTATGACGATAAGCAGGACAGACTGGTGTCCTCTCCCACCTATTCGCCGGAGCATGGACCGGTCACGGTGGGAAACACCTACGAGCAAAGCCTTATCGAGCAGTTTTATAAGGATTTCATCACCGCGTCGGAGGAGCTGGGGCTTGACGAAGAGTTAAGAACGGTGGTAAAAGAGCAGCTGCCGTTACTCAAACCGTACTCCGTCGGCAAGACCGGACTGTTAAAGGAATGGTTCGAGGAGGACGAGCCGGATTTCGACCGCGAAAAGGTACAGCCGAATCACCGCCACGTTTCCCACCTGATGGGACTTTATCCCGGCAAGTCGATAAACGGCAATACACCTGAGCTTTTGCAGGCGGCGATAAATACGTTAAACGACCGCGGCGACGAGTCCACCGGCTGGGCGCGCGCATATAAACTGAATCTGTGGGCGAGAATAAAGGACGGACAGCGCACCTATTCCCTTTTGCACGGACTTCTGAAAAGCTGCACGTTTGTAAATCTCTTCGATTTCCACCCGCCGTTCCAGTTAGACGGAAATTTCGGCGGCAGCGCCGGTATCGCCGAAATGCTGCTGCAAAGCCATGAGGGTTTTATAGAACTGCTGCCCGCCGTACCGCAGGAATGGGAAAACGGCAGCTTTTGCGGACTTTGCGCGCGCTTTGGCTTTTCTCTGGACGCTAAGTGGAACAACGGCGCAGTCACGTATATAAAGATACGCAGCCGCGCGGGTGAAATATGCCGGATAAAGACCGACCTTGACAGCGTAAGCTGCGACGGCGAAGAGATAGAAACAAAAAGAGCAGACGGCATAATTACCTTTAACACGCTTCCCGGGAAAGAATATATCCTGTGCGTCAAGGCATAATGTATAAAACGTGTGATAAAACGGTTCGTTTTTTATGCAAATTGCCGCATTGATAAAAAAATTAAGCAAATTTTCAAAAAAGCACTTGCTTTTTTGATCGGTTTCTGTTAAAATAATTAGTGCTATGTGTAAATGCTGATAAGCATAAGATTAAATATCCGATATAAATGCAAATTTCTGAAGGAGGTGCAAACCCCATGGCAAAATGTGAAATCTGCGGAAAGGGCGTCAGCTTCGGAATCAAGGTATCCCACTCGCACAGACGCTCCAACAGAACTTTCAAGCCCAACGTACAAAAGGTAAAGGCTATAGTAAACGGTACTCCGTGCAGAGTATACGCATGCACCCGCTGCCTGCGTTCGGGCAAGGTACAGCGCGCTGACTGATGACCGCTATCAAAAGCAGTAAAACCGATGGCTCTGCCCTCGGTTTTTTGCTTTTAGGGAAAGTTTGAAAAAGTAACGCTAAAGAGTAAATTTAGCATAAAATTTTTTACCTGTATGTCATATTTGAGCCGAAAACGCTTGATTTTTTGCTCATTTTGCATAAATTTTGCAAGAATGATAAAAAATACTTGCAAAAAACTTTAGTCGGTACTATAATATAGGATAGAGTAACGATACAAACGCAGTCTTTGAAAACACGTCTGCGGTTATATACAAAAACAGCAAAAACGGGGGCAAACGATATGGAGAAAAGCGAACTCTTAAAGCTGAAAAAGGAAACGGAAGAAAAATTCGCCGAATTATGCGCAAAGGGAGCAAAGCTGGATATGTCGCGCGGTAAGCCGGGCGCGGAGCAGCTTGATCTTTCGATAGAAATGCTGACTCACTGCATAGACGGCGACTGCATTTCAAAGGACGGCATAGACTGCCGCAACTACGGCATATTAGACGGCATCGACGAGGCGAAGGAGCTTTGCATGCCCATGCTGGGCGTCGGTAAGGACGAAATAATAATCGGCGGAAACTCGTCGCTGCAGCTTATGTACGATACTATTGCCCGGGCAATGCTGCTCGGTGTGCTGGGCGGCGACAAGCCGTGGAGCAAGAACCCCAAGGTGAAATTCCTCTGCCCCGCTCCGGGATATGACAGGCATTTTGCTATCTGCGAAAGCATGGGTATAGAAATGATAACCGTGCCGTACAAATCGGACGGTCCGGACATGGACATGGTGGAAAAGCTGGTATCCGAGGACGAGCTGATAAAGGGTATCTGGTGCGTTCCGATGTACTCGAATCCCGAGGGAATAACCTACAGCGACGAGGTAGTAAGACGCTTTGCGAACCTCTCGCCTAAAGCAAACGATTTCAGGATATTCTGGGATAACGCGTACTGCGTCCATCATCTGACCGACACTCCGGATAAGCTGCTCAATCTGCTGGAGGAAGCAAAAAAGACCGGCAAACAGAACATGGTGTTCATGTTCACATCCACCTCAAAGATATCCTTCCCCGGCGGCGGTCTTGCGGTGATAGGAGCAAGCGCGGAGAATATCAGCTACATAAAGAGCCAGATGACCTATCAGACTATCGGATATGATAAGCTGAATCAGCTTCGTCACGCAAGATTTTTCAAGAATTTCGACGGTATCAAGGAGCATATGAAAAAGCACCGTGCGATAATCGAGCCTAAATTCAAGGTAGTGCTGGATATGCTGGATAAGGAGATAGCTCCGCTCGGTATCGGCAGTTGGCATAAACCCAACGGCGGGTATTTCATCTCGTTCAACGGGCTTAACGGCACCGCAAAGCGCACCGTGGAGCTTTGCAAGCAGGCGGGCGTGGTGCTTACCGGCGCGGGCGCGACGTTCCCCTACGGTAAAGACCCGAATGACAGCAATATCCGTATAGCGCCCACCTACCCCACCGTTGAGGAACTGAAGTCTGCTATGGAAATATTCGTTACCGCGGTAAAGCTGGCGGCTATAGAAACACTGTGAAAAGGCTTTATCACCGAAGTTTTCGTAAAAGGTTGACAAAACCGTTAAAGCATGCTATAATAGGAAAGCGTGTTATTGCACGTTAGTATATTAGTGTATTAAAGTGAAGTTTTGGAAAAATCGAAAAAGGAGAAAAACATGAAGAAGAAAATCGCGTTATTTCTTGCTGCCGTGATGGCGGCGCTGAGCGTTACCGCCTGCTCCGACGCGTCCGGCTCGGACAAGGCTTACGTTCAGAGCAAAGGCACTTTGATAGTCGGTATAACCGATTTCGCGCCGATGGATTATAAGAACGACACCGGAGATACCTGGATAGGTTTTGACGCGGACATGGCTAAGGCTTTTGCCGCCGACCTGGGAGTCGAGGCGCAGTTTATCGAGATCACCAACTGGGATAACAAGTCTATAGAGCTTGATACAAAATCTGTTGACGTGGTATGGAACGGCATGACTCTTACCGACGACGTAAAAGAGCTTATGGGCACCGGCGAGCCTTACTGCAAAAACGCTCAGGTGGTAGTTACCAAGGCGGACAAGGCGGGCGACTACAAGACCGTCGACGATATCAAGTCGCTTTCTTTCGCAGTAGAGAACGGTTCTGCGGGCGCTGAGGCGCTGGACGAAGTAAGCATCACCTACACCAGCGTTGACACTCAGGCTAAAGCGCTTATGGAGGTTGCTTCCGGCAGCGTGGACGCGTGCGTTATCGACCTTTTGATGGCGGGCGCGATGATAGGCGAAGGCACGAGCTATTCCGATTTGGCAACGACCGAGGTCAGCCTTTCCGATGAGGAATACGGCGTAGGCTTCCGCAAGGACAGCGATCTGGTAGAAGCGTTCAACACCTTCTGGAAGAAAGCATACGACGACGGCACCGTAATGAAGACCGCCGAGACCTACGGCATAGCACAGAACATAATCGCTAAGTAAGTACATATTTTTTGCAAGGCAGGGGCAACTCTGCCTTGTATCAGTTTGAAACGGAGTAAAAAATGTCGTTTTGGGAAGTAAATCTCACGATAATGCAGGGTCTTGTAACCACCGCAGAATTGTTTTTCCTGACCCTGCTGTTCGCGTTACCGCTGGGACTTATAATCTGTCTTGGCTCAATGAGCAAAATAACGCCTATCCGCCTTATCGTAAAAACGATAGTGTGGATAGTACGCGGCTCGCCTTTGATGTTACAGATACTTATCGTTTACTACGGGCCGGGACTGCTGTTCAATTTGCCGCTGCTGCCGCGATTTACGGCGGCGGTAGTCACCTTTGTTATAAACTATGCCTGCTACTTCTCCGAAATATACCGCGGCGGGATACAATCTATCCCTAAAGGGCAGTATGAGGCGGGACAGGTACTCGGCATGACGCGCAGTCAGGTGTTCTTCAAGGTAGTGCTTTTGCAATTGGTAAAGCGCGTTATCCCTCCGATGGGAAACGAGCTTATCACTCTGGTAAAGGATACCGCTTTAGTGCGGGTAATCGCCGTGTATGAAGTTATATGGATGGGCGAATCGTTCATCAAAAAAGGAATGATATGGCCGCTGTTCTACACCGCCGTGTTCTACCTTGCGTTCAACGGCATACTTACCCTGCTGCTGAACCGAGTCGAGAAAAAGCTGGATTATTTCCATTGATAAAGGGGGGGGAAAGAATATGTCGGTATTGGAAGTACAGGATATACATAAGAGCTTCGGCAAGAGCGAGATACTCAGCGGCATAAGCTTTTCTCTGGACGAGGGAAAGGTGCTGTCTATAATCGGACCGTCCGGCAGCGGAAAAACCACGCTGCTTCGCTGCATAACCCAGCTTGAAAGAGCGGAGGCGGGCAAAATAACGGTGGACGGCGACACGGTTTTCGACGCTGCCGAAACGGCGACGTTATCAAAAGCGGAAAAGCGCCGCAGGCAATTATATTTCGGGCTGGTGTTCCAGTCGTTCAATCTGTTCCCGCAGTATAACGTTTTGGAAAACGTCACGCTCGCGATGAAATTGCAGGCTAAAGAACAGCCGGATTTCAAGGAGAAAAAGGACGAGATATTTGCCGCGATAGATGAAAACGCGCGCAGTCTTATCGACAGCGTGGGACTTTCCGACAAGCTGGCAAACTACCCGTGCGAATTGTCCGGCGGACAGCAGCAGCGCGTCGCTATCGCCCGTGCGCTCGCTATGAAACCGAGGATACTCTGCTTCGACGAGCCTACCTCCGCGCTCGACCCCGAACTCACCAACGAGGTATTAGCGGTGATAAAAGGGCTTGTCAAGCTGAACATGACAATGATAATAGTAACTCACGAAATGCGCTTTGCAAAGGAGGTTTCCGACCGTATAATTTTTATGGAGGGCGGAAATATCTGCGCCGAGGGCAGCTCCGACGAGATATTTGTAAAATCGGAAAATCCTAGGCTTAAAGAGTTTTTGGGCAGCTTTCAATCTTAATTACAAAACATAAAAAGACTCCTCTGCGGACTCTTTTATTTTATCTAAAGCAAATGAATAAAAATCTAAAAATCAGCGAACCTTTACGGTGTTTTAGCGACTATATAAGCAAGAGAGTTATAAAAAGCGGCTCTCTTGCTTGCAAGCTAAAAAAGAGGTACCTTTATGAATGAGAAAGAATTAACAGAATATGCTGAATGGCTGTTACAGGCGGCAATTTACAAGTGCGGCAATTTGCAGGACGCAGAGGATATTTCCCAGGAAACGCTGCTGTGCGCTCTTTACGAGATAAGGCGGGGTCGAAAGATAAATAACCCGAAAAGCTGGCTTATGACGGTGCTTAGCCGGAAATATTATGATATGCTGCGGAGAAAATACCGCAAGCCAACGGTGTCTATCGACGCGTTTGACAATATCCCCGATGATTTTACCGAGGACGAGATTTCCGACGATGCGGAAAATATCCGCCATTGCGTGGCGAACCTCACCAAGATATACCGCGAAGTAATTATCCTGCACTATATGCACGGCAAGAGCGTAAAAGATATAGCGCAGAGGCTGGGTATTCCCGAAAACACGGTAAAAAGCCGGCTTTCCTCAGGCAGACAGCACATTAAAAAGGAGTTTACAATGGAAAATTACACAAAGCAAAGCTATGAACCGGACGATCTGTGGATCTCGATCAGCGGACAGACGGGCATGGACTATGAACCGTTTTCGTTGGTCGGGTCGGACAGGATAGCTATGAATCTGCTGATACTGGTATATGACGCTCCGATAACCGTACCGGAGCTTGCAAAGGCTATCGGGATCTCTACTACTTATATTGAGCCCGTTGTGGAAAAGCTTATAAGCGGCGAGCTTATGAAAAAGGTCGGTGATAAGATATACACGGACTTTATAATAAAGACCGAGGCGGATAGACTATCCACGCTGTCTTTACAAAAATCCCTCGCCGAAAGGCTGTGCAGTAATATATGGAGCGTTATTGATAAAGGGCTGAACGAACTGAGGAAACAGGATCTTTACAAACGGCATAGCAGCATTCAGGCGATAAAATTAGACAGCTTTTTCGTTATGAAAACACTAATACAGTCGATAAACAGCATTAGAGATGAGCTTTGCGGAGGCAGCCTGCCTTTCGAGCAGTATCCCGACAGGCCGAACGGCGGAAAATGGTTTGCTATGGGCAGCAGATATCCGCACGGCTACGATTATGACAACAGCCCTTACGCCTTATACAATTGGAGCGGAGAGGCCTGCTGTGATACTCTTGATAAGCTGGGAACAAAACGCATAAGTATATGTTCTTTCGATACTGACAAGCGTGTATTCGGCCATATCCCGCATGAAGGAGGCGATGAGGAATATCTCGGCCGATTGATGAACGCTGAACACATTGGCAGGCATGAACAAC